>JAINCR010000058.1 GCA_036574215.1 Caldisericaceae bacterium | reverse complement strand
TGTATTGTTAATGTAGTATAGAAGTGCGTCTTTTAAATCTGTTAGGGATTCATGTTTTAATCCTTCCATTAAAAAATCCCTTTTTGATTGAATTGCTGAATGAAGTGAAATTGCTAAGTTAACTCCTCTAATTTCATCTGTAAGTTTATAGATATTTCTTATGATACCTGAAGTTGAAATGGTGATTTTTCTCTTGCCTAAGGCTCTTCCATGTTTATCCGTTAGTATCTCAATTGCCTTTTTTGTGTTTTGATAATTAAGAAGTGGCTCGCCCATGCCCATAAAAACGATGTTTGAGATTTGTGCCCTTTTTTCTAATTGTAAAAACTGTTCGACGATTTCTCCTGCCTCTAAATTTCTCAATAAGCCCATTTTTCCTGTAGCGCAGAACTTACAGCCAAGAGGACAGCCAACTTGAGTTGAAAGACATGCAGTGTTCCAAGTTCGTCCTTTTATATTTTTGTTCTTTATTACTACACTTTCAATGAGTTTTTTGTCAGCTAACTCAAAAACGTATTTAATGGTGTCATCTTGCGATTCTTTTCTTGATATTTCTTTAAAAATATAGATATAAAATGATGCATCGAGTTTTGCACGTAAGTCTTTACTTAGGGTGGTTATTTCATTAAAACTTTCTTTTTTCTTTTGGTAAATTGCTTTAAATAACTCATCTGCCCTGTAATGAGGTTCATTTAAAGAGGCAAACAAGCCCAAAGTTTCTTCAAAAGTTATGTTTTTTATATCTTTTTTCATAAAAAGATTGTATTTAAAAAGGCAGTTTTGTCAAATCTGTTTTTAAAAAAATTTTTTAAAAACTATCTGTTAACTTATGTAATTTTGAGATTGAACATTATTTGTTTAACTCATTTAAATTCTATAGAAATCATTTTTAGTAAAATAAAACTTCTATTTAATAACTTTTAACCGAACTTTTTCCATATCAAACGGTGTAAATAACCCATATACAATATCTTCTCCTAAAGCCAAAGGTAGAGTTAGATTCTCCTTAGGTGTAATATGTATGCTAACTTGCAAAAAAGTTGTTAAATTACCTAAATAGAATACCAATATACTTAACAATAACTGAAGAAGCGGATGGTCTTATGAGCTTCTCTTCAACTACAGATGCTTTATTAAAAATTTCTTCTTCTTTATTTTTTAATGCTTCATCCATCTCCTTTTGGATTTCATATAACTCTGTTTGAGCTTTTTGAATCTCCAGTTTAGCTTTGTCAATTTTAATTTTCGCTTTTTCTCGTCTTTCTGTTGAACTTGTTACCCTTCTTATACTACTTCTACTAGTCCGGCCCATTAGTATCGATAATGCACTTGCAGCAATATCCATACTAGTATCCCTTGAAATTGCACTTAACTCAGCCTCTGCTGATTGTTTGTTGATCTCTGCTTTCTGCAGTTTTTCGTTTATCTTCTCTAATTCTTTTTCGTATGAATCTCTCACTTCTTGTAACTCGTTTTCTAATACTTCCTTTACCCTATCTTTAAGCCTAGAGACAAACTCCTCTTTACTCTCGTCAATTTTACTGTAAAGTTTGAAATACGGATTATAGTAGTATTTTTGTTCAAATCCCTTAATGAATTGCTTAAATTGGCTTTGAATTACTTTAAAGGTATCTTTCTTAAGAAGAACATCTGGAATATCAGCAAAAGTAGCATTTTCAGGTGGTGTATTATCAGTAATAGGTGGGTTTTCAATTAGATTTATACTATTAAGTGAGATATTTTCCTTTTCTGTGTTCAATATTGCCCTGAAAGTTTTTTCAAAATAAATACCCGCTTTCTGTTCCATATATAAAGCCTCTCCTTCTAAATAAACATAAGGCACAAATGGTCCAGTTCCTCTGTTTAATTCAAAAGTTACAGGAATTCCTTCAGGGAATTGGGGCAAGTATTCCTTTTTTTCACTCTTTAATTGAGTAGTTTCTGTATTGATAGTGTTTCTTTTTTCTTTCATTAACTTAGAAATTTGATCTTTTGTGAGAGGTCCACGAAGATAGCTCATTGCCCATCTTGAGGTGATTACTTTTGGCTCATTTGAATGCACATTATGCACTAAAAATGTTCTGGATTTTAGAGTCCCAAGAATTTTATTAAAGTAATCTCTATCTAATGATTTCCCAGACGCTTGCAGTGTTCCTTCAAGACCAGACATTACTCTCTCTTTATCTCTTTCTTGCTGAAGTTTGCCAATTAACCAAGTTCCTGCATTACTTAAACCCTTATAATCTATATCAACAGGGTTTTGTGTTGCAAGCATAACAGAAAGACCAAATGCCCTTGCTTGTTTCATAAGGGTGAGTAGGGGGTATTTTGATGGAGGATCACTGGGATATGGAGGAAAGTATCCGAAAATTTCGTCAAAATAAAGTATTACCCTTGGGCTATCAGTGCCAGGTTGCATTCTCATCCAGGAAAGAATTTCCTGTAGCAACAATGTCACAAAAAACATTCTTTCGGATTCTGAAAGATGTGCTATATAGAAAATAGATACACGTGGTTTATCTCCCGATTTAATGAAATTATCAATATTAAGCGGTGTTCCACTTAGCCATGTTTGAAACGTTGGAGAAGCCATCAAAGAGTTTATTTGCATAGCAAGATCTAACCTTTCCTTTGGAGGAAAGAAAGAATCTACAGTAAATACACCTAACTTATTAAACTGTGGTTTCTGAATTTGCATTATTAGGTCTTCTAGTGAGATATTTTTTCCACTATTCCAAGTATTTTGGATAATTGTAGAAATAAGTATATACTCCCTGCTCTTTATTGGGTCTGCCTGAATACCGAGTAGCCCAAGCAAAGCAATCGTTATACCTTTAATTTTTTCCAAAATCTCTTCTTGTGCTAAATCTCCTTCGGGTTTTTTGAAACTTTGTAGAATACTAACAGGGATGCCCGCAGTAGATCCAGGAGTGAAAATAGAATAATCTGCGCTATCTTTGAGTTTTTGAATTGTATCTGAAGTTATATCCCAGTCGGCTAACCCTTTTTGCCAAGTATTTGCAACATTTTCAGCATACATATCAAGACTGATTCCTTTTAGCTGGGCTTGATCTGGATCTACCCAGGGTTTAAAATCATCAGGTTTTAATCCTGTAAAAGTAAGTAATAGATTAGTTAAGTCCCCCTTTGGATCAATAGCTATTACTGGCAATCCGTCAACAATTGCCTCTTCTAGCATTGTGATTGCTAAACCTGTTTTACCTGAACCAGTCATTCCAACAATAATAGCATGAGTAGTTAGATCTTTTGTTTTGTAGAAAAATTTATCTTTTAATGTACCAGTTGACAAATCTACTTCTTTGCCAATATAGAGATCTTGTTTATCTCCCATTTTCTCCTCCTTATGCTTATAACTTACTTATAAATTTAGTAAATTGCTTTCTCATAAGATAATCTATCCAAATAGAGTAGGTTCTTGTTTATTAATCTAAGTTATTTATACAAAATTAGGATAATTTGTCAAGAACTATAACTAGATTGCGAAAAATCATTAATTTAAACTGTTACAGTAAATGAAAATTTACACGGAAATGAAATGAAGAAATTTTGAAAAAAAGTTAATATAAATAGTTTTGCTAGTTTATCTTTAAAAAAGTTGTGTTTTAGTAAAGGAAATAGAAAGCAACAAATAAGAAAACTAATACACTTTTTAAGTTTATGAAGATTATTAAATATTCAAATCGATAAAACTCTTATGTTTTAAGAATGTATTAGAAAAGTTATTTTTAATCCAAATAAGACATAAAGATCGTATTCATTTATGATAATTTATAGGATAGAATTCATTCTGCGCTCAAAAATGATATTAGCTAAATCAATAACTCCTAAGTATGTGTGATAAAAAAGATAATAAAAAAGTAAAAAAACTCGATGAAAAAAATGCCCAAGATTTTCTTTAACTAAAATTTGTTTTGCGCATCATTTAAGTGCAATAACCAAAAAGTTTTCAATTCGATAATTATAGAAGTATAACACTACATGTATTTTTAGTGTTTTTTAATATTTTTTAAAAAAAACTATTGACATATATTTTAATGTCTGGTATAATAAAAATATCTTTTTTAAAAAATCGTTAACTAAAGGAGGTAGTATACATGAAAAAGGAAATACCTGAGAAGTCTTCTCAGAATGAAGTTGTTTTTAAGGTAGAAGAGATTGAACCACTCTTAAGCGGGTATCCAATAGATCTTCCAAAGTGGGAGCCAATGTATATAACTCTTCCCAATGGAAGAACTATGGTGATTAGGGAAATGAAAAAAGAAGAAGCTCCACTTCTCTTCCCTCTTCTTAAGAATTTACTTGATGTTGACCATGACTTTTATGATATTGTAGGCGTAAGGGTATATGCAGAACTTCTTGGATGGATTAGAAACAGGTTAAAAGATCCATATCAATTTGTTGGTGTTGTTGATGGAAAACTTGCTGCGTTTTGTAATGGTAGGCTTATGAATAAAGATGTAAACATTTCTTTGCATACCATGGCATTTATGAGAGGTATGAAAGCTGGAGCAGTAATGTATTATGCTAAAGCTTATTATACCTTTGAGATTCTTGGTCAAAAAGAATTTTGGGCGACATACGAAAGCTATAATGGTTGGAAGAGATGGGGTGTAGGAATGGCTCAACCCTCATATCCGTGGCCAGATGTTCAGCATGAATTAGGTGGCGCAAGGGTTTATTATATCACCAAAGACTACTGGCAAACAACTGTTAAAAAATACCTTGAGAATATGATTGGTGCAACTTTACAAAAACCAGTTCCCGAAGATTTACTCAAGGCCGCTGAACACTTTGAAGTTCCTGAACAACTAGAGGAATAGTAACTTACTAAAAATATAACCCAAGGTTTGCCTTGGGTTATATACTTTTATATGATGAAAATATTTTCTATTGGAGACATGGTTAATATTTCATTTTTAGATTGGAGTTTTAGCATTCATTCTGTGTTTAAAGAGGTTATAAACCTTGAGACCCAATATGGTATTGTTTCTTTTGTACTAAAAAGTATTGGTGGTGGTCCAAACAACATTGTAGTTGATTCCCTGTATGAAAATTTTGATAGTTTTGTGTTTAAAAAAGAGATTAAGTTTGATCTCTCAAATGTTCCTATGTATGATTCAACTTTTCATTTTTGTAATGCAGATAAAATCTATTTGATGAATAATATTTATAAGTTGGAATACATTCTTATTAATGAATCAAATTCTAAAAGCGCTGCATTTTTACTTGATGAAAAAAGATTAGAAAATTTTAAAACTCCTCTTGAAATTAATCTTGCAAGAAGAATTCAAATAGGCTTTCAAAAATTGCTAAATTTTGATATTTCAGCAGTTAAAACTTTAAAAGGCCTTGGATACGGATTAACACCCCAAGGTGATGATCTAATAGATGGTTTTATTGCAGCTTTGTTTTTTTATGAAACCTGTTTCAATATCTCAACTTATAGATTAAGGAAGGAAATATATATGTTGGCGTTAACCAACAATAAACTTTCAAATACTTTTCTTTACTATACTTCTCGAGGGTTGTTCTACGAGAGATTTAAAAATGTCCTATTGTCCTTGGTAAGTGGTGAAAATATTGAGCATACAGTTAAGTCAATGCTTGCGTTTGGTGAAACTTCAGGTGCTGACATACTTACAGGCTTTTTGAAAGGAATTAAAATTTTATTAGAAGGAGGTAGTGCCCTATGCCAGTAAAAGGTATTGTAAAAAAGGGAGCATACTACGATTCTGTGACTTTAATGCTTGTTGCAAGAGATGCAACAAAATTAGATGGAATCGAGGATGTTGCTCTCATGATGGGGACTTTGCAGAATAAGTCTATTCTTGAAACATCTAATATGCTGTTGCAAGAATTTAAAGATGCACAAGATAACGATTTATTGATTGCTGTTAAAGGAGGTTCTGAAGAATTAGTTGAAAAAGCTCTTAAAGAAATTGAAAAATTGCTCTCTAAAGGTAAATCATCAGAGGAGTCTCAAAGTGATTTTGTTCCAAGAAGTTTGGAAAGTGCTCTTAAAGTTATGAATGATGCAAATTTAGTTCTTATTTCTGTTGCTGGAAAATACGCAGGGGATGAAGCTATTAAAGCTCTAAGGAATGGTTTACACGTGATGATTTTTTCTGATAATGTTCCTAAAGAAAAGGCTTTACTTGCAAAACAGATTGGGTATGAAAAAGGTCTCCTTGTTATGGGTCCAGATTGTGGAACTGCAATTATAAATGGCGCTCCGTTAGGATTTTCAAATGTTGTTGAAAGAGGAGATATAGGTATTGTTTCTGCTGCTGGAACAGGTTTACAGGAGGTTTCATCAATAATATCTAACAACGGTGGCGGTATTTCTCAGGCGATTGGCACAGGTGGAATTGATATGAAAGATTACTATGGTGGCTTGTCTTTTTTGACTGGGTTAAGGGCTCTAATTGATGACCCACAGACCAAAGTTATTACACTTATTTCTAAGCCGCCAAGCGAAATTGTGCTAAAAAAACTAAAAGATACTCTTAAAACCACGAATAAGCCAGTTGTAGGTTGTTTTCTTGGTGCAGATGAGAGTGTTGTAAAGGATCTCGGAGCATTACCCGCAAAAACTCTTGAAGAAGCTGCACTTCTCTCGGTTAGCCTTTCAAAAGGTATTCCTTTTGAAAGCTTTAAAAAGGAAATCGATGAAAGGGAAATAACCATTAAAAAAGAAGCAGAAGAACTTGCAGAAAAAGTGAAACAGGGAAGGAAGTATTTTAGAGGACTTTTCCAAGGTGGGACCCTTGCTTATGAGACAGAACTTATTTTGACTGAAATGCTTGGTAAAATATATTCAAATGTCCCTCTTAAAGAAGAATTTAGATTAAAGGATTCGTGGAAGAGTGAAAAACATACCATTGTTGACCTTGGAGAAGATGAATTCACCGTTGGAAGACCTCATCCACAGATTGATTTTCAGCTTCGAAACAAAAGGATTTTAGAAGAAGCAAAAGATAGTGAAGTTGCCTTGATTTATCTTGATCTTGTAATTGGGTACGGAACAAACATGCACCCAATAGAAGACTTCGTTCCTACTATTGAAGAAGTAACAAAAAATGGTGAAGTTATTGTTATGGTTAATGTGACAGGGACTGATAAAGATCCTCAGGACAAGAAGGCTATAATGAAAGCTCTTAGAGATGCAGGTGCCGTTGTATATGATAGAAATGCCTATGCAACTAAGGTTGCAGGCAATGTTATAAAGTTAATAGGAGCGTAAGTATGAGTAAGGTTAACGAACTTTTTAATAACGAGCTTAAAGTAATAAATATTGGTTTAAAAGCATTTGCAGAAAGCTTAAAGTTAACTGGTTATAAAGTTATTAATGTGGATTGGAATCCTCCTGCTTATGGAGAAGAAATTGAATCTGCTTTTGAAAAGTTTAATGAGATTGTTTTGAACAAAAAAGTTGATGTTGAGAGTGCTAATAAAGAAGCTTTCCAAAGGTTAATTAATTCAAGGCCTAAAATTGTTGGAATGGGGAAAGCAATCGACCTTATACCTAATATGAAAAAGAATATGCTATTGCATGCTGGCCCTCCTATAAGTTGGGATAGAATGTGTGGTCCAATGAGAGGAGCAGTAATTGGTGCAATTCTTTATGAAGGGTGGGCAAAAACTGAGGATGAAGCAGAACGTCTTGCAGCATCTGGTGAGATTGAGTTTTCCCCTTGTCATCACCACCAGGCAACAGGTCCAATGGCAGGTGTTTATTCTCCGTCTATGCCTGTTTTTGAACTAGTTAACGAAACTTATGGAAACAAAGCTTATACGAACATGAACGAAGGCTTAGGTAAAGTGCTTAGAATGGGTGCTTTCTCTCCCGATGTTATAAGTAGATTAAAATGGATGGAAAGCGAGCTGTATCCAGTTTTAGCAAGGGCAATTGAGTATCTTGGATCAATTGATCTTAAAAATATTTTTGCTCAGGCATTACACATGGGGGATGAGGGACATAATAGAAATAGAGCAGGAACATCACTTCTATTTAGACAACTTGCTCCAGCTATTGTAAAAACAACAAACGACCCAGATGCTGTAGAAAGAGTTCTAAAGTTTATTGATGGAAATGATCACTTCTTTTTAAACCTTTCAATGTCTGCTGCTAAAGTAAGTCTTGATGCTGCAAGAAATATCGAAGGAAGCACTATGGTTGTAGTAATGGCTAGAAATGGAACAGATTTTGGCATTCAAGTTTCTGGATTAGGAGACACATGGTTTACCGTGCCTGCCGAAGTTCCACCAAATGCACTTTATTTTCCAGGTTTTACTAAAGATGATGCAAACCCAGATATTGGTGATAGTTCAATTACTGAGACTGCAGGTTGGGGAGGTTTTGCAATTGCTTCAGCCCCAGCAATAGTGCAGTTTACAGGTGGAACCCCTATGGAAGCTGTTAACAAAACAAAATTGATGTATGAAATTACCATTGGTGAAAACAACACTTATCAGATTCCTTATCTTAATTTTAGAGGAACTCCAACGGGAATTGACATTAAATTGGTTGTGGAAAAAGGAATCCCGCCGTTCATTGATACTGGAATTGCCCATAAGAAACCTGGTATAGGACAAGTAGGAGCAGGTTTAGTAGATGCTCCAATTGAAGTGTTTAAAAAGGCATTTTTAGCATTTGTGCAAAAATATTCATAAAAGGAGGTTAATATGACAACTGAAGAATTTATTAAATTAATAACAACAGAAATTAAAATGTATGACCTAACTCAACCATTGAGTGTCCACACTCCACCATGGCCAAGCTACATGCCTCTTGGGATTCAGTATTTTAAGAGAATCGCAGGAGCCGATAGAGGGCAAGGTGCAAATGGACAAATCATCACTTCAAGTAACCATGTCGGCACTCATATGGATGGTGAAATACATTTCTACGGCGCAGGAAGAGCAATTGGTGCTGTTCCACTTGAAGAATGGGTTGGACCAGGAGTTGTTGTTGATATTTCAGACGAAGTGCAAGATTACGATCTTTATACTCCTGAAATGCTTATGAAAAAGGCAGATATAAGGCCCGGAGACATATTAATCATTAATACAGGGTACCATAGGTTCGCTTGGTATGAAAAAGAAGCCGATGAAGTGCGTTATATGGTTAAACATCCAGGGCCAAGTCCAGAGTTTCCAGAATGGGCATCAAAAATGAAATTTAAATGGATTGGTGTAGATTGCGGGAGTGCCGATCATCCGATGAATACAATTCTTAGAAATTGGCATCCAAAACTTTTCCTTGAGGCAGAAAAGAAATTAAAGGAAAAATACGGTAAAAGTTGGGATGAAATGTTTCCACCGGAAGAGTTTTACCAAATTATGCATCTTAAACTATTCCCTAAAGGCCTTGTTCACGCAGAGAACCTTGGTGGAGATATTGATAAGTTGAGTAATAAGAGAGTTTATGTTGGTGCATTTAATGTAAAAGGAATTGAGATGGAGTCTGCTTGGACAAGAATTGTTGCCTGGGCTCCATAGGAGGTATGTATGAAGACCTTTGAGTACTTTAAAGTAGCAAGTGTTGACGAAGCATTAAGATTGCTTTCTATGTATGGTAATAAAGCAAAGATTCTTGCAGGTGGCACTGATCTTGTTGTTATGATTGATGATGAGATGGTGGCTCCTGATTATATTATTGACATAAAAGGCATTAATAACCTTAAAGGGATTGAAATAAGAGATAACTATTTATGGATTGGCGCTCTTACTACCTTTTCAGAAATCATACATGCTGAAATCATTAAAGAAAAGTTTCCTGTTCTGTTTGAAGCTTCAAAAAGAGTCGCTTCAGTCGGTGTAAGGAATAGAGCAACATTAGTTGGAAATATTTGTTCAGCTGTTCCTTCTTTGGATTCTGCACCAACATTGCTTGTTTTAAATGCCTCAGTAGAAATTAAAGGGAAAGAAGATAAATTGGTCCCAATCGCGGATTTCTTTAAAGGTCCAAGAAAAACTATTCTTGAAAAAGATGAAATTGTTTTAGGAATTAGAATTCCTCTTGAGACAAGAAAGTATGGTGCAAATTATATCAAACTCGGTCGTTATGAGGGTGAAGATCTTGCCCAGGTTGGTGTTGCAACTTTTGTTGCAGAAGATCTGGAATATAGGATTGCTTTTTGTGCAGTAGCACCCACCCCCGTAAGGGCGTTAGATGCTGAAGCATTTTTGAAAGGAAAAGAACTCAACACAAATCTATTGGATGAAGTTGTCCCGTTAGCATTAAAGGCGATTGCTCCTATTTCGGATGTAAGGGCTTCTAAAGAATACCGACTTCATACAAGCGGCGTTTTGTTAAAAAGGTCTCTTAAGGCTTCATTTGATAGACTTAAAGGCAATGGGCCTTCTTACGGAATTAATTTAGTATAGGGGGGAATTATGGAAAGTAAGGAAATCAAGTTTAAATTGAATGGTAAAATTGTCCGCACAGAGGTTAAACCATACGATAAACTTCTTGAAGTATTAAGAGATAAACTTGGTGTTAAAAGTCCCAAGTATGGCTGTGGAAGAGGAGAGTGTGGTGCTTGTTCTGTTCTTTTGGATGGAAAAACTGTTAGGTCATGTCTTATTTATGCTGTTGAAGTTGATGGCCATGAGATTGTTTCTTTAGAAGGTCTTCAAGCAAATGGGCTTACCGAACTTCAAAAATCATTTTTAAAGCATAATTCTTTCCAGTGTGGTTTTTGTGCTCCAGGGATGGTAATTCAAGTAACCGAACTTTTGAGGGAAAATCCTCATCCAGATGAGGAAGAAATTAGAGAATACATTTCGGGTAATCTTTGTAGATGCACAGGTTATAATCCTATTGTTGATGCTGTTTTGGATGTCATTAAAAATAAGTAGGAGGGTGTCATGAAAACATTTGATTTAAAATACGTAGGCCATGATGCAGTAAGAATTGATGGCCTTGAAAAAATTACAGGTTCTGCTAAATACGTTGATGATATTGATTTAGGTCCTGCTACTTTATATGCTTCTATTTTGAGAAGCCCATATGCACATGCAAACATTAAAAAGATTGATACTTCTAAAGCTGAAGCAGTTGAGGGAGTTTATGCTGTGGTAACAGGTAAGGATTTTCCTTATAGATATGGACTTTATCTAAAAGACAACTATGTGTTTCCTTTAGATAGGGTAAGATACTATGGACAACATGTGGCTGCTGTTATTGCAGTAACCCAAGAAATAGCCGATGAAGCAGCAAAATTAATTGAAATTGAGTATGAGCCATTGCCAGTGCTTCAGAATCCGTTAGATTCTATAAAAGAAGACGCGCCACTAATACATCCTGACTTAGGAAATTACGAAGTTGTTCCTTGGTTATATCCTCAACCTGGCACTAATATTGCTCATGTAAGAAAAATTAGGAAAGGTAACGTTGAAGAAGCATTTAAAGAAGCGGATTTTATTTTAGAAGATTGGTATTTGGTTCCACATGTTGTTCATGCTCCTATCGAGACACATGTTTCTGCAGCGCTTTACACGCCTGACGGAAGGCTTACAATGTGGAATTCGTCTCAATCTCCACATACTCAGAGAAACATTATAGCTCATTCTTTCAATTTAAAACATAAAGATGTGAGAGTTATTGCGCCTTATGTTGGTGGGGGGTTTGGTGGTAAGGCTGGGGTTAACATGGAGGTTGTTGCTGCGGCTTGTGCAATGAAAGTGCCTGGACATCCTGTAAAGATAAGGTACACGAGGAAAGAAGAATTTTATGATACATCAATGAGGCAAGAACTCCATGCCTTTATTAAAATTGGGGTTAAAAAAGATGGCACTATTGTTGCACTTAAGCACCAACTCTACTGGGATGTAGGAGCTTCAGCTGAGTATGGCTCAAACGTAGTTAATGCAACTGGTTTCTCTGCAATAGGTCCTTATAGAATTCCAAATGTATGGATAGATTCTTTTGCTATTTACACTAATAGACCTCCTTGTGGGGCTTATAGAGGGTTTGGTTATTCAGAGTTTCATTTTGGAATTGAAAGCCATATGGATAGGGTTGCTAAGGCAATTGGAATGGACCCTGTTGAGTTCCGAAAGAAAAATGCTATACAAGAAGGAGATACAGTTGCCTATGGTGTTAAAATGGGTCCTACTGGTATTAAACAATGTATTGAAGAGGTAGCTAAAGCAATCGAATGGGGTACACCAAGTGAGCAACCAAAAGAGCCAAACAAAGTAAGGGCAAAAGGTTTTGCGGCAGTATGGAAAGCACCAGCAATGCCTGCAAATGAGTCTTCTGCTGCTTTTATAAAATTTAACGAAGATGGAAGCATCAATATTCTTGTTTCGGGCATGGAACTTGGTCAAGGTTTTTTGACTGCAATGGCTAAGATTGCTGCTGAAGAACTTTCTTTGCCTCTTGAGAAAATTAGAGTTGAACTTCCCGACACTGATAGAAACCCCTATGAATGGCAAACAGTTGCTTCACATGTTACCTGGTCTTGTGGTAATGCAGTAAGAAGAGCTGCAATAGATGCAAAAGAACAAATATTGAATACTATTTCAGAAGCATATTATATTGAAAAAACAAATCTATATCTTGAAGATGGCAAAGTGAAATCTTATACAAAGCCAGATTTTGAAATTCCATTTGAGAAATTTGTAATTGATGGAGTTCAAATGGAAGATGGAACCTTTAGAGGTGGACCAATACTTGGTAAAGGGATGTTTATGCCCGAATTTACTTCTGCCAAAGTTAATCCCGAAACTGGGCAAGGTGGACACCCCAATGTGCACTACACAACAGGAGCAGGTGCTGTTGAGATTGAGATTGATACTGAAACTGGCAGAATAAAGGTTCTAAAAATGGCTGAAGCCTTTGATGCTGGTAAAGCCATTAATCCTGATATAGTTAAGCAACAGATAACTGGTGGTTTTGTGCAAGGCTTGGGGACTGCGCTTTATGAAGAAGTTAAATTCTCAGAAGATGGAAGAATTCTTAACCCTAACTTTACTGATTATAAGTTACCTACCGCACTTGATGTCCCAAGGGAAATGCATCCAATAATTGTTGAAGTTCCACAGCCAGATGGTCCATTTGGAGCAAGAGGTATAGCGGAGCATACAATGATTCCTGTTATGCCAGCGGTTGCAAATGCCGTAGAAAATGCATTGGGTATAAGAATTAAAAATCCTCCTATTACCTCTGAAAAAATAATAAAAGCTTTACTTGAATCTAAGAAATAGTTTGCGTATAATTATTAAAAGTGGGAAGACTCCATCTTCCCACTTTAAAAGGTGAAAGGAGGTGGTAGTCGGGAAAAATTGGAGTAGAAAAGTTTGAATTTTAAAAAAAAATTAAAAGGAGGTAAAGTATGGCTGAAGAACAATTTAAAGAAACAAGAGTCGTGCCATGGCCGGTAGATTCTTATCCACCATGGGGGTTTTCGATTTTGGCTGGTTTCCAGCATGTGTTTACACTTTTTGGTGCAACAACACTTGTTCCTATACTCTTTTCACAGGCAATGGGAATGGATCCACAACAAACAGGTATTCTCATTGCAACAGTTTACATGGTAATGGGTATTGCAACCCTTTTACAGATCGATTCAAGAATTGGTAGCGGTCTTCCTATTGTTCAAGGTTCCTCTTTCTCTTTTATTCCACCGGTTTTAGCAATTTTTGACAATGTTAAAAAAGGTGGCGGTGGTGTAAATGAGATGATGACCGCCATGGGGAGTGCACTATTCTACGGTGGTATCTATGAGTTAATTGTAGGATACTCAGGTTTAATAGGCTTACTCAAAAAAGTAATTACTCCAGTTGTAATTGGGCCTACTATAATGTTAATAGGGTTTAGCTTAGCACCTGTTGCGGTTAATGCGGCATCAAGTTTCTGGCCTGTTTCAATTGGTGGCGTTATTCTTATCTTTATCTTTGCTCTGATTGTGAAGAATAGTAAAATTAACTCTTTCCCCGTCTTCCTTGCAGTTGTTGTGCTCTATCTATTTGCTTTACTTGGAACTCTTGTAAAGTGGTTCCCTGAAGGACATCCAATGTTTATCAACTTCAAGTCAATTGCAGAAGCTCCGTGGATTGTTTGGCCCAGACCTCTTAGGTATGGTAATATTTTCAAGTTCGATGCTTTTGCATTTGCAGCGATTTTAGCTGCTTACACTTCATCTATGATTGAATCTTTCGGTGATTACCACAGTATAAGTTATGCATCTGGTTTACCTGATCCAACTCCTCAGATGATTTCAAAAGGAATAGGATCAGAAGGTTTAGGGTGTATTATTTCAGGTGTATTAGGTGGAGTTGGTTCTACTTCTTATACGGAAAATATTGGAGTTGTCGCTCTTACTGGTATTGCATCGAGAAGGGTTATTAGGACTGGAGCTGTAATTCTTCTCATACTTGGATTTTTGTGGAAACTTGGCACAATTATTGGAACAATGCCAACACCAATTATCGGTGCGGCATATCTTTCACTGTTTGGTTTGATAGGTGCTCTTGGTGTTCAAGTTTTCGCAAGAGCAGATGTAACATCTGTAAGGAACCTTATGATTCTTGGATTTTCATTCCTCTTTGGGCTTGGTTTACCTTCAATTATCCAAGCACATCCAATTGTTATTTCTGGAGCACCATGGCTTGCAAACATACTTAATGGTATTTTCCGAACAAGCATGGCTGTTGGAGGTATAACAGCTGGAATTCTTGATAATATAATTCCTGGAACAGAGAAGGAAAGAGGTATAGGAATAAGATAGTATTTCTAATTTTTTAAAGTTTTTAATGGGGGAAGGATTTCTTCCCCCATTTTTATAGTTAAATTAGTTTATAGATACTTCAAAAGCACTTGATTTTTTTTGTAATCTTAATACAATATTGTTGCTCGGGGTGTGGCGTAGTTTGGTAACGCGCATGGTTTGGGACCATGAGATCGGTGGTTCGAATCCACTCGCCCCGACCATTGTGGTGCGCCCATAGCTCAGTAGGATAGAGCAACGGATTTCTAATCCGTCGGTCGCTGGTTCGAGTCCGGCTGGGCGCGCCAAAATTTTATGGTGGGTGTAGCTCAATTGGTTAGAGTACCGGACTGTGGATCCGGCCGTTGGGAGTTCGAGTCTCCTCACCCACCCCATAAGCGCCCATAGCTCAGAAGGACAGAGCAGTGGATTCCTAATCCGCAGGTCGCAGGTTCGAATCCTGTTGGGCGCACCAGGGTGCGCCTATAGCTCAATTGGATAGAGCGACGGACTTCGGATCCGTTGGTTGCGGGTTCGACTCCTGCTAGGCGCGCCAAATTGCGATAAGTGGGTTCTTAGCTCAACTGGTAGAGCAACGGACTCTTAATCCGTAGGTTGCGGGTTCGAGCCCCGCAGAACCCACCATTTTTATTGATACAAAATTTTGAGTGCGAGGGTGGCGGAATTGGCAGACGCGCTGGACTTAGGATCCAGTGAGGAAACTCATGCGGGTTCAACTCCCGCCCTTCGCACCATTTTTTATTTTTAAATTATTTGTTAAAATATTTTGGAATTTTTTAAAGAGGTGAAAAATGGAATACGAAGTAAAAGAAAAAACACAAACAAGAATTGTTTTAGAGGTTATCAATACTAAAGATGAAATTGAAAAAGCTAAGAAAGAATCTTATAAAAAGTTGATAGAAAAAGTTAGGGTTCCTGGCTTTAGGGTAGGGAAGGCACCTTACGAGATTGGCTCAGCTTATATTGGAGAAAGCCGACTTTTAGAAGAATCAATCGATGTATTGCTTGATAAGTCTATTAGAGAAATTCTTGAAAAGGAAAATATAGAGCCTTTTACTCGTCCTTCAGTAGATGTAAAAGAAATCTCAAATGAAAAGTTTGTTTTTAAGATTACTGCTGAGTTTTTGCCTGAAATTCAAATAGACCTTTCTAACGAAATAAAGATTAAAGAGCTGATAGAAGTAAAAGAGGGTGAAATCAACGAAAAATTAGATGAGCTAAAAGATACATTTACTGAATTACTCCCCAAGGAAAGTGCAATCCAAGAGGGTGATGTTGTTGAGGTTGCGTATAAAATTGAAGGAAAGAGTGAAGAGAAAACCATAACAGTAGAGGTCGGTAAGGATAAAGTTATCGGTGATTTTAATGAAAAAATCATTGGAAAGAGTCAAAATGATGAATTTGATGTGAATACAAACAATACATTTGTTCGATTTAAGGTAGTATCTATAAAAAGTAAAAAATCGCCAG
>JAINCR010000057.1 GCA_036574215.1 Caldisericaceae bacterium | reverse complement strand
AGTTTAGAAAAGAAAGATACATCTACTACACAGAATACAAAAAGAGATGAGCATGTATATACAAACTCTTTCTATGATCTTCCACTTATACAGGATAAACAACTAAGAATTACTGATTACTAAAGGATTAAAAAGAATTATGCAAAAATTTTAAAAATTCCTCTTAAAAGGTATTGACACAACACGGTACATTCTGACGAGGCGTCTTTTGCCGAGGAAGAATCTCATCCGTTTATGCTTTTTGGGGGAGTCTTGAGGGGGTTTCCCTCTCAAATAATAGATCCTTCGCTATCGCTCAGGATGACTACAAAGATTCATTCTGACGAACAAGCGTAGTGAGTGAGGAAGAATCTCATCCGTTTATGCTTTTTGGGGGAGTCTTGAGGGGGTGCTTTTTACCCCCTCAAATATGAGATCCTTCGCTTAAGTTTACACTGAGCGAAGCGAACGTGCTCAGGATGACGAGGTGGGAGGGTCATTCTTCGCTCTTTTCCTTGTGTAAGCAAGTGCGAAGCCGAAGAATCTTACCTTTTTACTCTTTTTAATTACTCAAAGGGAGCCTTGAGGGGAGTAGAATAATCCCATTCGATACTCCCAAAGAGGATATATGCTTCATTTACGCTAAAAATGACAAAAGAAAAATAACTGTCTTTTAATTTCTAAATTAAGAAAACATTAAATAAAAGAAAATATAAACAGTCTAAAAAACCTTTGAAAAAATAAATTATTTTTTATAATCTATTTGAGATGAAAATTGCAATAGTTGGAGTTGGGGGAAGAACGGGCAGCCTTTTTGCCTATGAACTTAAAAATACTGTAAAGATTTTTGGGTTCGCAGGTAAAAAATCATACGAAAAAATTCTTAAAGGAAATGTTTTTATAAACAAGAACAGAGAACTGTTTAAATTAGGCACAAATTTATTAACAAATAACTTAAACGAGGATGTCGATTTTCTATTTCTTACCGTAAAAAATCCTATTAAAGAAGTGCTAAAAGAGTATCTAACCAAAATTGGAAAACCTGTTAACTTAATACTATCCCAAAATGGGATTACCGCAGTAGATGAAGCAAAAGAAGCAATTTACGAAACCTTCCATAAGATACCATCTGAAATAAGAATTATTCGACTCGTGCTTTTCAACGCAGTCTCAATGACAAAAGATGCAAATACCATAATTTCTTATAAAACACCAATTAGAGTTGCTTTCGGAGTTGCCTTTGGAAAAGATGATTTAGATGATCTTATTGAAGTTTTTAAAGATGCAAAATTCGAATTTACGACTGTAAAAAAAGAAGATATCAAAAACATGGAGTATTCAAAACTTTTTACAAATCTAATTGGACTACCATCTTTTTCAAATGGTTTAAATATCTATGAAGGTTTAAAAGACAAAAAATCTTTTGAAGAAGAAATTGGCTTATTAAAGGAATACATAAGAGTTGTTGAGGCAAACGGTGGAGAATTTTCAAATTTTCCACATTATCCAATTAAATTCTTTGCAAAACTTGTTAAGGTATTACCTGTAGGTCTTCTTTCACTTTTTAGAAGTTTAATTGCGGTTATGGTCTTAAAACTGAGGGGGGCAAAAGAGAAGGGCAACATTGATGAAATTGATTACTACATTGGAAATATCATAGAGTTAGCACGTAAAAAGAAAATTGAGGTACCCATATGTAGTGAGGTTTTAAGGAGGGTAAATGAACGAATTTATTAAATTTTTACTTTTGTCAGTTTGTGCCTATCTACTTGGGTCTATTCCTTTCGGTTTTATTATCGGTAAAGTTAATAAAGTCGATGTGCTTCAAATAGGATCAAAGTCTGCATCTTCAACAAATGTGTCAAGAGCACTTGGTTGGAGATGGGCAACGGTATCTGCCTTGCTTGATTTTTCAAAAGGGTTATTACCTGCATACCTTGCAAGAGTAAATTTATCTAATCAATGGTTTGTCATAATTGTTGCAATACTTCCCATGGTAGGTCAAGTGTTTCCAGTTTTCTTACACTTTAGAGGAGGAAAAGGTGCTTCTGCATACTACGGAGCAATCTCAGGTCTTATAGGTCTACATTATTTTTTGATTTTCTTTCCTGCGCTTCCTATTGTTCTTCTTATAACAAGAAGGATGAGTTTATCAAATATCATCTTTTCTTGGTGGCTTACACTGGGTATAGCCATTTTGACATTGTTAGTCAAAACACCGAAATTCCCACTAAGCTATGCGATTTTTTCACTTTTAGGAGCACTCTTTATGATTCTTGCCATGCGTGAGAATATCGATAGATTAGTCAAAGGAAAAGAACCAGAGACACCACTAAAATGGTAGTAAGTTATTATGAGGTGAGAAAATGGGAAAAAATTACATCGCTGCTATTGATCAGGGAACAACAAGCACAAGGTTTATAATCTTTGATAAAAGTGGAAATATTATCGCATCTAACCAAGTTGAGCATAAACAGATTTTTCCAAAACCTGGTTGGGTTGAGCATGACCCAATGGAAATTTGGAAAAACACGAAAACAGTAATAAAAGCAACCCTTGAAAAAAGTAATATCTCTCCAAATGATATTGCTTCTTTGGGTATAACAAACCAGAGAGAAACAACCGTTGTCTGGAATAGAAAAACAGGCAAACCGTATTACAATGCAATCGTTTGGCAAGATACACGCACTAAAGATTACATTGAAAGAATTACAAAAGAAGAGGCAGAGCTTCTAAGAAGGAAAACAGGACTTCCTCCCTCAACTTATTTTTCTCTTTTTAAACTTTTGTGGATCCTAGAGAACAATCCAGAGGTAATGAAAGATACCCTTAAAGGAGAGGTGCTTTTTGGCACAATAGATTCATTTTTAATATTCAATCTTACAGGTGGAGAAGGTAAAGGAAAGCATATAACAGATGTGACAAATGCATCAAGAACAATGCTAATGAACATAGAAACTCTTACGTATGATGAAGATATCCTTAAAAACTTTAACATACCAAGAAACATACTTCCGGAGATCCGCCCATCCTCGGATACTAATCTCTATGGTTATACTGAACTTGATTTCTTAAAAGGTGTGCCTATAGGTGGAGCACTTGGTGATCAACAGGCAGCTTTAGTTGGACAGACTTGTTTTGAAGAAGGTGAAGCAAAAAATACTTATGGAACAGGGTGTTTTCTTCTTCTTAACACAGGAGAAAAACTTGTTAAAAGTAATTCTGGTTTGTTAACTACCGTTGCCTATAAGTTTGGTGATGAACCGCAATCGTATGCTTTAGAAGGCTCTATTGCAATAACAGGTGCGCTTGTGCAGTGGCTTAGAGATAATTTAAAGTTTTTTGAAAAAAGCGCAGATATTGAAGCCCTTGCAAGTAGTGTTGAAGATAATGGTGGAGTTTATTTTGTTCCAGCGTTTTCAGGTTTATTTGCTCCATATTGGAGAAGCGATGCAAGAGGGGTAATAGTTGGGCTAACACGGTATGCAAACAAAGGGCATATTGCAAGAGCAGCTCTTGAAGCAACTGCATACCAGACAAAAGATGTCATCCTTGCAATGGAGAAAGACTCTAATACCAAACTCCAGAGGTTAAAAGTCGATGGAGGAATGGTAGTAAACGAACTTCTTATGCAATTTCAAGCTGATATCATCAACGTTCCTGTTATAAGACCAAAAGTTATTGAAACTACCTCCCTTGGGGCTGCTTACGCAGCTTCTCTTGCAGTGGGAGTTTTTTCATCAAAAGAAGAATTGAAAAGAAACTGGAGAGTTGATAAAATATTCGTACCAAAAATGGATGATACCAAAAGAGAAAAACTATACCAAAGTTGGTTAAAGGCTGTAGAAAAGTCTTTTAACCTTGCTGAGTAGAAATGGAAAAATTTGATTTTATCATAATTGGCGCAGGTGTAGTTGGTGCAATGATTGCAAGGAGTCTTTCTCGATATGAGGTTTCACTCCTCGTTATTGAGAAAGAATCCGATGTATGTATGGGAACATCTTCTGCAAACACATCAATTATACATGCAGGATACGACCCACTACCTGGGACTCTCAAGGCTGAACTCAACGTAAAAGGCAATAAACTTTGGGATACATTAGCTTTTGAACTTGGAATTCCTTTCAAAAGAACTGGTGATTACGTAATTGGAATAGGAAAAGAAGAAATAGATGGCGTTGAAGAACTCTATAAAAGAGGAGTTGAAAACGGAGTTAACGGACTTGAGATACTAAAAAAAGAGGAAATACTAACTAAATTACAATATTTGAATAGAGAAGTAAGTCTTGCGCTATTTGCTTCAAGTGGTGGGATCGTTGACCCTTTTCAGGCAACTCTTGCCCCACTTGAAAATGCAGTTTTAAACGGCGCCAAGATACTTCTTGAAACCTCTTTCGAAGATTTTATTTTTAACGGTAAAAGGATAATTGGCGTAAAAACAAATAAAGGCGATTTTTATTCAGATTGGGTAATTAATGCAGCAGGTCTATATTCCGATAAGGTAATGCATAAAGCACATGTGCATGAGGAATTTACTATTACACCAAGAAAAGGCGAATACTACATTTTTGATAGAAACGATTTTTCAATTAAAGAAGTGCTTTTTCCTGTGCCAACTAAAGCAAGCAAAGGTATCATGGTTACAACAACTGTTCATGGAAACACAATCATAGGACCAAATTCCCATGAAATTGAAGATAAAGAAGATACCTCTAATACAGAAGAAGGGCTTACAAGTGTTTATGAAGGAGCAAGAAAACTAGTTCCAACAATTAATTTAAAGCATGTTATTGCAATGTTTGCAGGATTAAGGGCAACGGGAAATGCTCGCTCACCTAACCCAAATATAGATTACAACCATGACTACCTTATCGATATTTTACCAAATTTAGGCCTTGTAAATATAGCAGGTATTGAATCTCCAGGGCTTGCTTCTTCTCCTGCGATTGCAGAATACGTTATTAACTTGTTAAAAGATGCAAACGTAAAGTTAAAAGAAAAGAAAGATTTTAACCCTGTAAGAAAACCAAGAGTTAGATTTAGAGATCTTTCAAACGATGAAAGAAAAAAGTTAGTAGAGAACAACCCCTCCTATGGAAGAATCATCTGCAGATGTGAAAATGTAACCGAAGGAGAGATTCTTGCCGAAATCCATGCTCCAATTCCTGCAAAAACCTACGATGCATTAAAAAGAAGAACTTGGCTTGGAACAGGAAGATGTCAAGGTGCATTTGATCTTCCAAGAGTAATAGAACTACTTTCAAAAGAATTGAACTTAGACCCAACAGAAATTACAAAGAGAGGAAATAATTCAAAATTCCTTTTTAGAAAAACAAAAGAGGTTCAGAATGCAGTTAAAAGATATCTATGATGTAGTTGTAATCGGAAGTGGACCAGGTGGCCTTGCAAGTGCCATACAGGCAAAAAAAGAAGGAGCAGAGTCTGTGCTTGTTATAGAGCGTGATAAAGAGCCAGGCGGTATATTAAATCAGTGTATCCACAACGGTTTTGGTGTGGAGATTTTTAAAGAAGATATGCCAGGACCAAAATATGCTGAGATGTTTATAAAAGAAGCAGAATCACTTGGCGTGGAGTTTATGTTAGACTCCATGGTGCTTGAAATCACACCTCAGAAGAAGGTATACGTAACAAGCAAGTGGTATGGTTTTAATGAAATCCAAGCAAGGGCGGTTGTCTTTGCGATGGGAGCAAGGGAAAGAACAAGGGCTCAGATAAGAACACCAGGTTTTAGACCATCTGGAGTATATACAGCAGGGACAGCACAAAGATTGGTTAACATAGAAGGTTTTATGCCAGGTAATAGGTTTGTCATTCTTGGCTCTGGTGATAT
Organism: Caldisericaceae bacterium; assembly: GCA_036574215.1. NCBI lineage: Bacteria > Pseudomonadati > Caldisericota > Caldisericia > Caldisericales > Caldisericaceae > Caldisericaceae bacterium. The sequence continues at coordinate 21,795 of JAINCR010000057.1, read as the reverse complement.
AGGAATGATAATGGCAAGAAGGCTTACCCTTGAAGGTGCAAAAGTTGAAAGAGTGCTTGAAATTATGCCTTTCTTAACAGGGCTTACAAGAAATTATGTTCAATGTTTGCAAGACTTTAATATTCCTCTTCAATTGAAACATACTGTAAAAAGGATTTTAGGAAAAAATAGAGTTGAAGCAGTAGAAATAGTTGAGGTAGATGAAAACTTTAAACCAGTAAAAGGTAGTGAAGAAATAATTACAGCTGATACACTTCTTCTCTCTGTAGGACTTGTCCCCGAAATTGAACTTGCAAGAAGTGTAGGTGTTGCAATTGATCCAACTATTTTAGGCCCGTATGTTGATGAAGAGATGCAAACTTCCATACCAGGGATATTTGCAGCAGGTAATGTTGTGCATATTTTTGACCTTGTTGATTGGGTAACAGAAGCAGGTTTTATTGCAGGAAAGGGAGCTTCTAGATACGCTCTTAAGGAAAAAACTGAAAAGGTTTTAATCCCAATAAAAAGTGGGAATAACATCCATCATGTTGTGCCACAGTTTATAAAAAAGGATGCCCTTGAAAAAGCCCCCATTAAACTTATGATGAGAGTAAGTAAACCCATTGAAGAAAAAGTATGGATTGAATTACGAAATGAAAACAATCTCATATTTAGAAAACTTGAGCGTTATGTAAGACCAGGAGAAATGGTTGTGCTTACCATACCGCAGAAAACCTACGATGAAGTTTTTAAATCCAATACACTCTATGTGAGCGTTGAAAAATTTGGAGGGTAAATGGAAAAGAAAAACTTTACCTGTCTTGGGTGCCCTGTTGGATGTAGTTTAACAGTTTTTATTGAAGAAAAAGAAGTAATAAAGGTAGAAGGTAATCAGTGCAATATTGGGGTTGAATTTGCAAAAGAAGAGGTAAAAGAACCAAAAAGAAAAGTTACAACTTCTGTGCGAATAAAAAATGCAGAATACCCGCTTCTGCCTGTTTACACCGATAAACCCTTCCCTAAAGATAGGATATTTGAACTTATAAAACTTTTAAGAAGTGTAGAGGTAGAAGCCCCTGTTAAAGTCGATGATATAATCATTGAAAATGTTTTAAATACACAAGTAAATATCAGGGCAAGTAGAACTTTTGTGAGGAAAAATGGATAAGGTAGTTGTTGTAGTGGGTGCATCATCTGGTTTCGGAAAAGAGATTTTTAATTATCTAAAAGATAAAGGCTTTAAAACCATTGGTTTAGCGAGAAGTTTTAGTGATTCAGAAGAACTTTCTACCTTTCACCTTGATGTAAGCAACCCTGAGGAAGTAAAAAGAGTCTTAAGCAAGATCATCAAAAACTACGGTAGTATAGATGTGCTTATTAATGTTGCTGGTTTTGGAATCGCAGGAAGTGTAGAAGATACTCCAATTGAAGCCATAAAGAAAGAGATGGATGTTAACTTTTTTGGGATTGTGTATACCACAAAGGAAGTTTTGTCCCACATGAGAAAAAAACGCTCTGGCACTATCATTAATTTTAGTTCAATTGCATCTATTATTGCTCTTCCATACCAGGCATTTTATTCTGCATCAAAGTTTGCAGTCGAGGGTTTTTCTGAGGCACTTGCTATTGAAGTTGAGCCATTTAACATAAATGTTGTGTTAATTGAACCTGGAGATTTTAAGACCGGTTTTACCTCAAAAAGAGAAAAATACACAAAAGAAGACTCTCCTTACCATGCTAAATTTAATAGCGCAATAAGTAAAATGGAAAAAGACGAACAAAATGGGGAAAATCCCGCTATTGTTGCAACTCTAATTTACAAGATTATTACTTCGCCCAAACCAAGACGTAAATATATTATTGGGCCATTTTTTGAGAAGCTTTTTGTTTTTTTAAAACGTATTCTTCCCGACTCAGTTATTACATTTATCTTTAAACTCTACTATGGTCTATAATTGAGAGATGCCTTTATAAACTCTGTAAAAAGAGGATTGGGGTTTAAAGGAGAAGAATTAAATTCAGGATGGGCTTGCGTTCCTACAAAGAACGGATGGTTAGCTAACTCTATAAACTCAACCAATTTCTCATCGTAAGAAACACCTGAGATAACAAGGCCATTGTTAGTTAAAATAGGAATGTAATCATTATTTACCTCATATCGATGCCTATGTCTTTCTTTAACTTCTTTTTTTCCGTATATCTTTTGGGTAAGGGATCCATCTTTTAAAACTGCCTTAAAAGATCCTATCCGCATTGTGCCACCTAATTCTTTCAAATTCTTTTGGCTTTCCATGGTATCAATAACAGGGTAAGGCGTATTGGAGTCAAACTCTGTTGAATTTGCATTCTGTAAATTACATACGTTTCTTGAAAATTCGATAACTGCTAACTGCATACCAAGGCAGATGCCCAAAAAGGGAATTTTATTTTCTCTTGCAAAGGTTATTGCATTTATCATTCCTTCTACTCCTCTTTTACCAAAACCACCAGGGACAACTATACCTTGGAGCATTGCCTTATTTAATATAGCGCGGAAATCAGGTCCTTCTAAATTTTCTGCATCAACCCATTCAATTGAAAGTTTTGCACTATTTTCAACTGCTCCATACCTTAGTGCTTCAATAAGGCTTTTATATGCATCTTTAAGTTCAACGTATTTTCCAACTACTGCAATTCTTACTGTTTTAGTTGGATTTTCCATCTTGTGAAGAAAATTAAGAAAATCAGTTAAATTTAAGGTATTTTTCTGTAAGTTTAATACTTCTAATACTCTTTCTGAAAAGCCCTGTGATTCAAGTAAAATTGGAATTTTGTATATATTGTCCGTATCAACTGCTCCTAAAATATTTGATGGTTTTACATCTGTAAAAAGGGATAATTTTTCTTTTATCTCCCTTGAAGGTTCAACTTCACTTCTTAAAACAAGAAGATCTGGCTGAATGCCCATACTTCTCAACTCTTTTACACTGTGTTGTGTTGGTTTTGTCTTTAATTCCTGTGTTGCTTTAAGGTATGGCAAAAGGGACACATGGATATAAGAGACGTTTTCTTTTCCTATGTCATTTTTTATTTGCCTTGCAGCTTCTATGAATGGTTGAGATTCAATATCACCAACAGTTCCACCTATTTCAACAATTATGATATCGTAGTCTTTAGCAAGATTTGTAAGATTTTCTTTTATTTCATTTGTAATGTGGGGTATTACCTGGACAGTTTTACCAAGGAATTTTCCTTCCCTTTCTTTTTTAAGGACAGAGTAGTAAATTCTTCCTGTCGTGATACTATTATCCTTTGTAAGATGCTTATTTAAAAATCTTTCATAATTTCCAATATCAAGATCTGTTTCTCCCCCATCTTCCGTTACAAAGACTTCCCCATGCTCGTATGGAGACATTGTCCCTGCATCAATTTGTAAATACGGATCGACTTTTACAATATTTACGTTGTAGAACCTACTTTCAAGTAAAAGCCCAAGAGAGGAAGCAACAAGACCTTTCCCTAGAGAAGAGATCACTCCACCTGTAATAAAAACTATTTTCATATTAACACCTCATAACCAAGTTTCTTTAATCTCACCTTAACTGCCGTTTTAGAGACTGCAAAAAAATCTGACAGTTCATTTATTAAATCGCAACTTATATGCCCCGCATATAAGAGAGTTTTATCCACAATGTTTTTTATCACATTCTCAGGCATCAAAAGTTGTGAAACGATAGTATTTATCTTTGATTGAAATTTCTTATCCATTCCTTTGTATAGGTAGTACTGAATAGAGTAAACAGACTTATTAACCTCAAGCAGGTATTCTACGAGTTCGTGTGTTAGGATAAAATGCTTTCTTTTATAAGGAAGGTTTTTATCAATGAAGATAAATGGTGTCCCATCCATTATCACAGTGAAGTTTAAACTACCTCTAATTTCATAAACATTTTCAAGTCCAATGTAATGGTCTAAAGCTTTAAAAACATCAAGTTGTATTGGTGGATTACCTTTTGGAAAATCCTCAATTAGCTTTGTTACTTGCATTTTTCTTTTTCTTTAAGTAATCAACGAAGGCTTCAATTGCAAGGATGTCTTCCTCTGTTAAATCTTTATCGAGGTGAAAAAGAACTTTTACATTATTTTCTTCTAAAAAGTAGGATGTGGGTAAGTTAAGTGCATGGGCAATTTTTGAAACAACTTTTATAGTGGGTGTTTTTTTGCCCTGTAAAAGTTGCGATATATACGAAGAAGAAAGTCCTGTAGTCTTTGCAAGATCTTTCTGAGTTATGTCATGTTCTTTAAGAGCTTCCTTTAATTTTAATACAAAAAACTCTCTTATATCCACAAAAATTATTTTATGAGTATTAGAAAAATTTTCAAGTGCAAATTTTAATATTACCAGTGCAAAGTCGCACTAAACCTTTTTTAAAGGGTTTTTAGTCTTTTTAAGAATACTTCTTCACTATAACTTCCCTTTTGATAACAAGATCCCCTGGGGATTCTAACAAACAAACGTAATAAGCGATGAAGAATCTCATCTTTTTTATACTAAATGAGGTGAAAGTCCTCCTTGATGCTCCACCAAAGATTGTTATCCTTCGCTACCGCTCAGGATGACATAGTGGGTGTCATTCTGCACTCTTTTCCTTGACGAAGTCAAGTGGAGGCACCTTTTTGCCGAGGAAGAATCTCGCCGTTTTCCACCTTCCTGGTTATTCTAAACACATTTGCTTTACCTAGTGTAAATCCGTGAGGAATCTTAGTTTTTACAAGTTCTTGCAATAATACAACATTAATAAATAAAGGGGGAAGCACCCCCTGTATAAACAAAATTACCTTAATTATTTTGCTCCAAATTGCTCACAAGCATCAAAAACAAGCCTAATGTAAGCAATGCTAGGACCTCCGCCCATAAGTCCAGCAACAAATGAAGCTTCAAGTATTTCTTTTTTAGTTGCACCTGCATCAATTGCATTCTTTACGTGAAGTGCAATACAGAACTTACAATGAGCAGCAACACTTAGCGCAATAGAGATAAGCTCTTTTTCTTTTGTGGAGAGTGCACCTGGTTTCTCAGTTTCTTTAATTAAACCCATCACTGCATCTAAATAGCCTTTGTCAACCTCTCCAATTTGTTTGGCGGTCTTCATAAAGTCGTCAAAATTCTTTTGCATGTCTTCCATAATAATACATTCCTTTCTGTCAAAGTTTTAACTTTTTCAATTAATATTATATCAAAATATTGAAAATTAAAAATATTTTTTGGTGTAAATTTTCACAAAATTTTGTTAAAAATTAAACAAATGGTAATTACTAAAAAGATTAATATTCTTAAGTAGTAAAAAACTAATAACCAAAAATATTAAAAAAAATATTTTAGAACATCTTGTTTGCTTTTTAAAAGAATTAAAAAATCATTTAATTTGAACTATAAACGTAGAAATTACTTGGTTTCGCACTTATTTACGCAAGGAGAAAATTGTGGAATGACGGCATAAAGACAAACATTAAAAAAGCGCTTGTGTTAAAAATAAACTAAGAAATTAATTAGTTAAAAAAACTGTTGTTCTTAAATTAATAAAAAACCGATAACTTAAAAATACTGAGAAGAATTGTTTTTAAAAATACATTGATCTTTACAAGGGTCACCAAACACTTTGATTTTATCCCGTAATGTATAACTTTTAAGTTTACACTTTGTCTTTTGGCTGGATTTGCAAAAATTCGTTTTTTCATAAAATAGATTAACAAGATATTTTGTGTTTAAAGTGGATAAAGGAGTGATTAAAATGATTAAATTCGTTCAAAAAAGAGATGGTAGAATTGTAGCCTTTGAAAAGGAAAAAATAATAAATGCAATATTAAAAGCAGGTAATGCAACTCATGAATTTGGAAGAGACACTGCTGAGTTTCTTACAAACATCGTTTGTATAGAGATAAACGAAACTAAGGTAGAACCTCTTAACATTGAAGTTATACAAAACAAAATAGAAGAAGTTTTAATGCGGAAAGGGTTTTACCAAACGGCAAAGGCATTTATTCTCTACAGAGAAAAAAGAAGGGAGTTACGAGAATTCAAAAATCATCTCAACGTCCTAGAACTCTTTGAGTCCTACATCGGCGAATCAACCTGGGAAGTCCACGAAAACGCAAATATTGACTACTCAATTCAAGGCCTTAAATCCTTTATTACAGGTAAAGCCGAAAGTATTTACTGGCTTGAAAAGGTATACCCTAAAAAGATTTCCCAATACCATAAAGATGGCTTTGTGCATATCCATAACTTGTCATTTTTAGGTGCATATTGCGTAGGTTGGGATCTTGAAGACTTAATAAGGCGAGGCTTTGGTGGTGTGCCTGGAAAACCGTATTCTACCCCTGCAAAACATTTATCTAGCTTATTAGGACAAATGATGAACTTCCTTTTTACTCTACAAAATGAAGCTGCAGGAGCCGTTGCATTCTCTTCGTTTGATACGTATCTTGCCCCATTTGTTTACTTTGACAAATTGACCTATAAAGAAGTTAAACAACAAATCCAGGAGTTTGTTTACAATATGAACCAAACGATGCGAACAGGAGGGCAATCACCGTTTTCAAACATTACTGTGGATTTGACACCCCATCCGTTATTGAAAGATAAACCTGTTATTGTAGCTGGAAAAGAGCAAGATATAACTTACGGAATGCTCCAAAAAGAAATGGATATTATAAACAAAGCACTTTTTGAAACATTTATAGAGGGCGATGGACACGGAAGACCATTTACTTTTCCAATTCCAACAATTAACATAACAAAAGATTTTGACTGGGATAATCCTGTTTTATCCCCAGTGTGGGAAGCAACCGCAAAATATGGCACGCCATATTTTGCAAACTATATAAATTCTGATTTAAAACCAGAAGATGCAAGGTCTATGTGTTGCAGACTAAAGCTCGACACTCGAGAACTTAAAAACAAAGGTGGAGGCGGTTTATTCGGCTCGGCACCCCTTACAGGTTCTGTTGGTGTTATCACGGTTAACCTTCCACGTATTGCGTATCTATCTAAAAAGAACATTAACGAATTTTATAACATGTTGGATGATATCCTTGTTGCAGCAAAAGAAGGGCTTGAAGAAAAGAGAAAAACAGTTGAGAAATTTACAGAAATGGGACTATACCCCTATTCAAAAATCTATTTAGAGCCAATAAAAGAGTCTTTTGGACATTACTGGGAAAACCACTTTAACACAATCGGAATAATTGGTATGAACGAGGCCTTACAGATGCTTTTTGACCCAGAAGTTGACATGGGGACTCAGAAGGGCATTGATTTTGCTGTGCAAACGATGCTTCATATAAGAGAGAAGTTAAAACAATTTCAAGAGGAGACTGGGCATCTTTTCAACCTGGAAGCAACACCATCTGAATCGACAGCATATTCACTTGCTCTTAAAGATAAAAAAGACTTTAAAAACATTATTACAGCAGGAACACCCGACAACCCTTACTATACAAATTCAACAATACTTCCTGTAAACTATACCGACGATCCTTTTGAAGTTGCAGCACTCCAAGAACCAACGCAAAGACTCTATACAGGCGGTTGTGTAGTGCATTTCTTTGTAGGAGAAAGGCTGAAAAGTAACGATGTAAAAACATTCGTAAGGAAAATTCTTTCTAATTTTGAACTTCCATACATAACGGTAACACCGACATTCTCTATTTGCCCAAAACATGGGTATATTCCAGGAGAACACGAATACTGTCCTTACTGTGATGAAGAATTAATTGAAAAAACAAAAAGAGGAGAAGTTAGTAAGAAAGTAGATTTAAAAATAGATTTAAAACTTTAAAACTGATTTGCGATCCTTCGCTTACGCTTAGGGTCTTGTAGTTCTAAAAGACTTATTGAAAAATTTTTGAAAGTGTATTAAAATCTCTTTTGTAGAAGGAAGATTTGGCTATGCAAAGAAAACTACTAAAACTAGAAAACAAATTTTTAAGGCTCATTAAAAAGATTTTTGGAATTGGCAAAAAAAATTAGCAATATTATATTTCATTAACAATGGGGGATAAAAAGTAAGATGGCATTAACACCTTCTGTAACTCTATTTGCCTATACACCCAACCCTGAAAGAGTTGTTGCAACAGCAATGCGTCAATCTCGCTATAAAGGTAATGTAAAGGAAATAGACCTAAGTGAAGAAGATATTAAAAGACTCATAAACCTTGCATTGAATCTTGGACATATGTCCGTTTTTGAACATATCTCATTCTCTTTTGCTATTGTTGGAATATCAAGGGCTTGTTCTCATCAGTTTGTAAGGCATAGATTTTTTTCATTCACTCAACAAAGTCAAAGATACATAAAATTTGACCAACCTCTTTTTATTACCCCTCCAACAATTTTAAACAGGTTAGAGGCATTGGAAATTTACAATAATCTAATGGATGAGATATTAGATACATACAAAAAACTACTTTCAATTGGTATCCCAGAAGAAGATGCACGTTTTGTTTTGCCTAATGCAACAGAGACAAAAATCGTTGCAACAGCAAATGCAAGAGAGTTGATGCACTTTTTTAAATTACGCATGGATAAACATGCTCAATGGGAGATAAGAACACTTGCAGAACTAATGTTTGAGCTTGTTAGTTCCATTGCTCCAAATATATTTAATAAGGATAATATAAAATATTTTGAATAATATTGCCTACAAATAATAAAGGGGGCAAAAGCCCCCTTTTATAAGTTTAACTATAATTCTTATGGTTGCACAAATGTTATTCTTCCGTCAATTTCCTTAGATACCTTAGGATGAGCTTTTATATACGCAACAAGGTCATCTCTCATGTAATTGCCTGTAACAATCTTTATTGAAGTTGCATTCTTGAGAGATGCATAACCATCGCCACCTGCAGCCATAAAGTCGTTTGTTGCAACTGTATAGTATTTATTGGGATCAATGGGAGTTCCATCTAACAGTTTTACTTCAACAACCCTACTTCCTGGTTTTTTCCCGAGGTCTACTTTTACCCTAATACCAGATACCTGTGGAAATCTTCCTGAAACTGCTTCAACCTGTGAGAAACCATTCTCAAGAGCCGAAAGAACATCGGATCCCTTCAATGTGAGAAGGAGAATAAGATTATTAAAAGGTAGTGTGGTATATACATTACCTACAGTAATAGGTCCTTTAGGAATCGATGCTCTTATTCCTCCTCCGTTTGTTATGGTAATATCTGCACCTGCAACTTCTCTCATCCAATCAGAAATAAAGTCACCAAGATTAGTTTCTTTAGTTCTTATATTTGGGCTAGAGCCATCAAGGTCAACAAGTGCTTCACCGATCACTTCGCTCATCTTCTTTGTAATTTCATCGTTATAAGGTTTAATTATTGAGGAAATTGTAGAGTCTTCTTCTACGTTTTTATCAACAGGTAAAAGTTTGTAGTCTAGCTTTGCAAGTCTTACTGAATTTGCCGTTGTTTCAAAATAGAGCCTTACTCTCCCAAGATTATTTCCGTATGAACCTGTCTGCACAATGTAAGTATTATCAACAACAGTCGGCTTATCAAGAGCTGTATGTGTGTGCCCACCTATAATCAAGTTTATTCCTGAAACTTTGGAAGCAAGCTGAACATCTCCAATATCTCCTGTGTAATAGTTGGATGCCGCATAGCCAAGATGGGAAAGCAATATAATATAATCTGAACTCTCTTTAAGCGTTGACACAACGCTTGTTGCAGTAGAAACAGGGTCTTTTACCTCAAGGTTAGAAATACCATTTGGATTAACTAAAATTGGAAGCTGAGGAGTTACAACTCCAAAAATACCGAGTTTAACAAAACCTAATGGCTTGATATCATATGGCTTACTCATAAATGTAGAATTTGTAGTCGTATCAATAACATTAGAACACACATAAGTGTATTTAGCTTCGTTTACTCTTTGTGCTAAAAGATCCTTACCCCAGTCAAATTCATGGTTGCCAAATGTTGCATAGTTGTATCCCATTGCATTATAAACTTCAATTACGTCTTTACCGTAGAAGAAGGCACCGATAGGAGGACCGCCACCAATTGCATCTCCTGCATCAACAAGAAGAGTTCTATCGGGGTTATAGGCTCTTTCATTTTTTACAAGAGTATAAATTCTTGCACTCCCACCAATTGGTTGTTTGGTTTTCTTATCAGTAGAACCCAAAAGATACATATGGAAATCGTTTGTATGAAGAATGGTAATCACAGGAAAGCGAGAAGAAGCTAAAATGTGTGTAAATGTTCCTCTCGTAAGTGGTTTTTGAACACCAAGTGCATCTCCTTCTACCTTATAAAATCCCTTGTAGACAAAATAATTTACAAGTGGTTTTACTTCTTCGGTAAGTAAATTTGCGTCTTTAAAAGACGAAATTACATCTGGCACGTTAGTGTCTTGAATTTTTAAAGCTTTTGAAAGAGCAAGAATGGCATCTTCAAAAAGTATGGGGTCGTTTGGTTTAAAGTAATTATCTTTGCCGATTAGGACTTTTGCTCTTAAGAGAGTTTCAATGTAAGGAGAAGCCCAAAAGTTCTTTCCCAAATCTTTACAGGAATACTTTGGAAGATTAAACCACGGAATGTAATCGTAAGGGAAAGCCTTTACAAGCATTTTCGCAAATTCCGCTCTTGTTATTGGTCTCTCAAGGTGAAGAGAGCCATCTGGGAAACCCTGGATTACACCACGTTCAACAAGCACATCTACATCGACGTTGCCGTAAGAAGTAGAATTACCCATTGCATTGTAAACTCTTGGTGTAAATGAAGAGGCAACAACGATAAGCACAACTAAAATTAATAAAAATTTCTTCATTTTTTACCTCCTTTGGTGTTTTGCATATTTATATTATAACATTTTTTTAAAAAAATATAAGTCAATTACATTTTGCGAAAATTTTTCTTTATTCTTCTTGAAGGCAAGCGTGTTTTGCTATAAATAATAACAAGAAAATGACCTCTCGTAATTCTTAACAAAATAGTCCCTACTTTGCTTTTCTAAGGATGAAAATCCATTTTACTCCTTATCCTTCCACTTAGATGTTTGCCTTTATGGGGTTGTTCTGTGAGGACATAAGCCCGAAGGATCACATCTGTTTTGTAATCTAGGGGGTAAAAGCCCTATAGATACTACTCCACAAAAACTTAAGATGTAATGGTAAGAGTCATTCTAAACGAAGTGAAGAATCTCCTCTTTTTATCACCCTCGTATAAATTTTGATAGGATTCCTCCTTCAACCTAAGAAAGAATTTCTTTTCCCTAAATAGGAAATCATTTTTCCACAGGTTATCCACATGATTTTTAATTGTGGAAAATTTTGTATAATTATCTTGTATGAATACCTGGGAAAAAGTATTAAACCAATTAAAAGAAATACTAAGTGTACCAGCATTTGAAACATGGTTTAGACCTGTTGAATTTGTAGATGAAAATGAAGAAGAACTCATACTCAAGGTGCCATCAAACCTCATTAGGGAACTACTTGAAACTAAATTCGCAGGTCTTATTAAGATAACAATTCAAGAACAAACCGGTAAAGATCTTCAACTTAATATTATAGTCCAGGAAAAGAAACCCAAAGAACCTCCGGTAATCATCATGAACAACATTACACTCCACAAAGATTACACCTTTGAAGAGTTTATTGTGGGAAGCAGTAATGAATTAGCCTATGCAGCGGCAAAGAATGTTGCTTTAAATCCAGGTAAGGCATATAACCCACTCTACATTTATGGTGGAGTAGGACTTGGAAAAACACACTTACTCCACGCAATAGGCCATGAACTAATAAGAAACTTCGGAGAGAAAATATCAATTATATACACAAGCACAGAAAAGTTTACAAATGAAGTGATTTATGCTATTCAAAACGCACAGAGCAATACTGACCTTATAGACAGGTTTCATAAAAAATACAGGAACACCGACGTGCTCCTTATCGATGATATACAATTTCTTGCAGGAAAAGAAAGAACACAGGAAGAATTCTTCCATACATTTAACGCCCTTTATGAAGCAGGCAAGCAAATCGTAATTACTTCTGATGTGCCTCCAAAAGATCTTCCGACTCTTGAAGATAGGTTAAGAACACGTTTTGAGGTTGGTCTCATTGCAGATATTTCTCCGCCAGACTTTGAAACAAGAGTTGCAATCCTTAAAAAGAAGGCGCAAAAAGAGAACATTACGATAAATGATGATGTTGTAAACTACATCGCAGAAAACATCTTTTCAAATATAAGGGAACTTGAAGGCGCTCTTATTAGGCTTATTGCAAAAGCATCGCTACTAAATCAGAACATCACTGTTGAGTTTGCTAAGAAGGCACTTTCTGATATTATTAAGCAAGCAGATACCCCGATCACTATTAATAAAATTAAAAAAATCGTATCTGAATATTTTGGCATAGATATAGAAAGCCTCTCAGATAAAAAGAGAACCCAAAATATAGTTCTTCCAAGACAAGTTGCAATGTATCTTGCAAGAAAATTTACAGACCTTTCACTTCCCCAAATAGGAGAAGCCTTTGGTGGAAGAGACCATACAACGGTAATGCACGCATTTAATAAAATCGAAGAAGAGATAAAAAAAACGGAAACAATGAGTGCTCTTGTAAGCGAAATTATTGAAAGGTTAAAGGAGTAGTAAAGTTATGAACAACCTGTGGAAAACTCTGTGGATAAATGTGGAAAATTTGTGGAATTCATATAAGTCTGTGGATAAGTTGAAAAGTAAAATCCATTATCCACAATTCTCTACACAAGAAAACGTAATAGCAAAAAAGTGTTTTAGTGATTTTTCCACAGTTTCAACAACTATTATTATGAATGTTATTATCTTTTAAATAATTTATAAAATAATTAATAATAATAAAGGAGTGGAAAAATGAAAATAAAAGTAAAAACAAGTGAATTCTCAAAAGCAATTGCAAACGTAGGAAAGGTTATTTCATCAAAACCAATTGATTTGATACTTGATAACATTCTATTACAAAAAAACAATAATATTTCTCTTTTTACAACAAACCTTGAACAAGCAATGAAGTATGACTTAGATGCAGAAATTATAGACCCTTCAGGAGTTACTGAAACAGTTTTACCCTATGACTTACTTAAAGATATAACTCCAAAATTCAAAGGAGATTACATCGAACTTGATTTATCAAAAAAGACAGTCGAAATAGTCGAAGATAGTGGTAAATTTACACTTCATACATTTAATCCAGAAGCATTTGCACAAATTCCAGAAGTTGAATCAGATGTTAAATTTGAGATACCTGCAAATATACTAAAAGATTTAATTGAAAATACTGTTTTTGCAGCATCTAAAAAGGAAGAAAGTAGAAAGGAGTTTAGAGGAGTCTATTTTGATATAAAAGAAAATGTTGTAAATTTAGTTGCAACTGATAGCACTGCTCTTGCATTAAACACATTTGAGGTAAGCAATCTAAAGGATGCCAATTTTATTATTCCTTGGAAAGCAGTTGATATTTTATTACATATCCCAACTGCTTCTTCCGATAAGTTTGAAATAACAACGTCAGAAAGTGCAGTTAAGTTTAATATAAATAATATTTCTTTAATATCCCTTCTTATTAACGGTCAATTCCCACAATACGAAAATGTAATTCCGCAGGACACTGTTTATTATGCTTCTGTAAATAAAAGTATACTGATGGATGCGCTTCGTTTAATTGAACCATTTGCTAAAAGAGGCACTAACAGGATAGTGTTTACCTTCTCTTCAAATACTCTTACTCTTGAATCTCCTCAATCCGAAGTTGGTTATGCTTCTAAAGTTATTCCTTGTGAGACTAATGGAGAAATATCGCTACAATTCTATGCAGAGAAAATTATAGAAGGCATAGAACACGTGAAAGATGAAAATGTATTTTTTGGGATACAAGGCCCATTACACCCTGTGCTTTTAAAAAGTCCTAATAACTCAAGCTACATCTATGTGATAATGCCTCAAAAACCGATTGAATGAAAATTGAGAAACTGTTGTTAAAAAACTTTAGAAGATTTAAGGAGGAGGAGTTTAATTTTTCAAATGAGTTTAATGTATTAGTTGGAAAAAATGGAAGCGGTAAAACAACTATTCTTGATGCAATATATTTACTTACTACGGGGAAAAGTTACCTTACAAAATCTCTTGAAAACTGTATAAATGTAAATGAAGAATATTTTTTTATTGAAGGAAATTTTGTAGATCATACAACTGATACTGAAAGCACTTATTTAGTTTCTATTCTTTACTATAAAGGAAAAAAAGAAATCAATATTAACAAAAGAAAAATAAGCACTTTAGCAGACCTTGTGGGTAAGATTCCCGTAATATTTACTGACTACTCTCTCTCAAATCTTGTTAAAGGTTTACCATCTGATAGAAGGGATTTTATAAATCATGTTCTAATTTTTACTGATAAAGATTATTATAAGGACTTATTGAAATATTACTCCTATCTTGAGAAAAGAAACGAATACTTAAAAAATGGTAATTTCTCGATGGATATTCTAATTTTTCTCTCACAAGAAATCTACGATCTTGGTATTAAAATTGTTTCAAAGAGAGAAAACATCATAAAAGAATTTAATAACTTAGCAAAAGATTTTTATAGTGAGCTTTTTGGTAATAATTCTAACTTAAAAATCGTTTATAACCCAAGTCCGTTAAAAAAAATACTTGATAGTGATTCAATTCTTGATGAAATTAATAGAAAACGCACCCTTTATGGAATACACCTTGACGAAATAGAAATATTTAATTCTGATATAAACCTAAGAAATTTTGCTTCATTGGGTGAGGCATATAGTATTGGCTTCATTTTAAAAATTGTTGAAGCCGCTTTAATTTTTAATTATACAAATAGAAAGCCAATATTTTTAATTGATGATTTTAATTCCTTTCTTGATGAAGTAAAAAGAAGCAAAGTTCTTTCTATGATTAATCATATGCAGGTAATTTTAACATCTGTTAATATGGATCTTAATAAAGAGTTGATCTACAAGTCAAACCTTATGACTTTAAAGGATTCTTAAATGGAGACACCTAAAAAATTGCTCGATGGTATCTTAAAAAAATACGGCATATTAAATAAGGTAAGAGGGTTTTACCCTATTGTAGATTGGAAAGCAATCGTAGGAGAAGAACTAGCAAAATACACAAGGCCAGTAAGGTATGATAATGAAACACTCATAATAGAGGTAAGTTCATCTCTCTTTAAAAGAGAACTTGAGAATATGAAAGATGAGCTTTTAGCAATTATTAGTAAAAGAAGTTTAGGCTTTACACCTATTAAGTATTTGAGTTTTAGGGTTTCTTCTAAAGTGGTACATGAAAAAAAACCAAAGGAAGTTAAAAATAGTGAAGATATTGAGGCGACCCTTGATCAAGAAGACTTTAAATGGATTGAAAATGAGGTAAAGAAATTTAAAGGAAGTGAATCTTTAAAAGATAGTTATAGAAAGTTGCTAACTACTTTTAAACTCACAGAGAAGAAGATGATTCTCTTGAACTACAGAAGATGTATGAAATGTGGTGCACTGTTCAATGGAAGAGGAAAGTTGTGTCCTGTGTGTGAGATAAAAGACAAAAGACAACCCCATACTTAAGTAAGTTGTTGTAGTGAAGAGTAATCTTTAAGATTAGTTATCCTTTTATATAGGATCTATCAAAAGTATTTTTCTGGTGATTGTTGTTGGATATTCTGAAATATAGCCTTACTTTCTTATTCTACTTTCTTCTATCATTTCAAGGCAAAGCACCCTTTCTCATTCTGAGCGGTAGTCCACTTTGTCATTCTGAGGCGAAGCCGAAGAATCTCATCCGTTTATTCCTTTTGGTGTTCAAAAGGGGAGCCTTGAGGGGGGTGCCTTTTACCCCCTCAAATACGAGATCCTTCGCTATCGCTCAGGATGACAAGAGGGGACGGGGGAGTCTTGAGGGGGTATCCCCATCAAATATGAGATCCTTCGCTTAAGTTTACACTGAACGAAGCGAACGTGCTCAGGATGACAAACAAAAATATCAGAAAATTCTAAGGACTTAAGCCTTTCCTGTGTCATTCTGCACTCTTCTCCTTGACGAAGTCAAGTGGAGCGTTAGCGACCGGAGAATCTCGTCCTTTATTCGGGGGGGTGGAATAATCCTCCTCGACGCTCCCCAAAAGGATGAGATCCTTCGTTTCACTCAGGATGACAAGGAAAAAAATACTCAGGTTGACAGGGAAGTATAGGGAGTCTTGAGGAGGTGTTCCCCTCAACCTAAGGAAGGACCAGAATTCTCTAAATAAAGTAAAATTTCTCTATACTTACTTTTTGAAATTCATTTTGTTTTAAGTATAATTATAAAAAATTATAATTTTAAATGAGTGTTTTAAGAGAATAGGGGTGAGTATGTTCAAAGGTATAAAAAGAGAAAGAAAAAATTCTTTTATAACAAATTTTTTTGGTTCAAAAGAGTTTTTGTATTTTTATATTTTGCATCTTTTAAATGCCAAAAGTATGTATGGCGAAGAAATTTCGAAATCTATTTCTTCTCTTATTAATGGATGCTGGTATCCTAATCCGGGTTTTATTTACCCTATGCTTAAAAAATTGAGTTATTTTGGTTATATTAAAGGTCAATGGGTAGCAGGGGAGAGTAAACACCCAAGACTTGTTTATGAAATTACCGAAGAGGGGAGGTTTCATTATACAAGTTTAAAATTAGATTGGTTTGATAATTTAAAAGAGTTTATACTAATTTTGAATGTGCTCAACAAGGAGGAAGGTTAATGAAAAAAATCGGTGTAATCTCTGATATACACGGAAGTTTAATAAATCTTAAAAAAGTCTTCAACGATTTAAGTAATCTTTCGGTTGATTTAGTGCTTGTATTAGGAGATTTGCTCTACCATGGGCCAAGGAATCCTTTTCCTGAAGAGTATAACCCTATAGGCGTTGCTAATTTAATAAACGAGGCTCCATTTGATTTTGTTTTTGTTAAAGGAAATTGCGATGCAGAAGTTGACAGCCTTGTGATTAAATACCCAATTCTTCAAGAGTTTGCTTATGTTTACATAGATGGTGTTAAGATATTGATGAATCATGGTGATAAAATATCAAATGTAGAGGAATTTTTAGGTAAATTTAAAGGCGTTGATCTTTTTATTACAGGGCATACACATATAAAACAGATTGAAGAAACAAAATTTGGCACCCACTTAAACCCCGGTTCTATCAGCCTTCCTAAGGATAAGAGTAAAAG
The DNA here is from genome assembly GCA_036574215.1 of Caldisericaceae bacterium. Classification (NCBI taxonomy): domain Bacteria; kingdom Pseudomonadati; phylum Caldisericota; class Caldisericia; order Caldisericales; family Caldisericaceae; species Caldisericaceae bacterium. The sequence continues at coordinate 4,562 of JAINCR010000057.1, read as the reverse complement.
TTATGCCGTAGTTGTAGTTGAAGAAAAGAAGTTCTTTGTAGAATTTAAGGAGATTCTATGATTCCTATTACAATTGCAAATCAAAAAGGAGGCGTTGGAAAAACAACAACCGCAATCAATCTTGCCTCTTTTTTTGCAATAAAAGGTTTTAAAACCCTTCTTGTTGATGTTGATCCGCAGGCAAACTCTTCTTTTGTCTTCTTAAAAGAAGACGAAAAACCTGAAACGATTTTTCCAATATTCACGGAAAATAAACCTGAATATGAAAAAGTTATTTATAAAACACATTTTCCTAACTTGTTTTTAGTGCCTTCTTCCATCCATCTTGCAAAAGTTGAAAGAATGCTTGCAGGTGTTTTTGATGCTCCTTTTAAGCTTAAAAAATTTATTTCAGAAGTTTCTTCGATGTTTGATTTTGTAGTGTTTGATACTCCCCCATCTCTTGGGATTCTTACAGTTAATGCGCTTATTGCGTCTAACTACGTTATTATTCCAATTACACCATCCCCATGGGCTCTTGATGGTGTTGAAGATTTTCTTGACACTTTTAGAGGGGTAAAAGAAACTTTCAATGAAAATCTCAAAATTCTCGGTGTCCTTATAACTCTTTTTGATTCAAGAACAACGCTTTCAAAAGATGCAACAGATAAAATAAGAGAGCTTTTTTCAGACCTCGTGTTTGATGAAGTTATCCCTCGAAATGTTCGACTTGAAGAAAGTCCTGCTTTTAAGGAGGATATCTTTTCTTTTGCGCCAGATTCAAGAGGTGCAACTGCATATTCAAAATTTGGCGAAAATGTATTAAAAAGACTTGCCATATAGGAGGTAAAATGGACAATAAAAAGGGACTTCCAAAAGATTTTTCAACGCGGTATAGTAGTAACTATATTGAAGAACTTGCCTCAGAAAAGATACATGCAAAAGTTATCGAGTTAAATGTTAAAGATATTATGACAGATCCAAATCAGCCAAGAAAACATTTTAATGAAGATTCACTAAAAGAACTTGCAACGAGTATAGAAAAACATGGTGTACTTGAGCCAATCCTTGTTAGGTTAGTAAACAATAAATACATGATAGTTGCAGGGGAAAGAAGGTATAGAGCAGCACTTCTTTTGAACAAAGAAACGATTCCTGCAATAGTAATTAATCTAGAAAGTGAATCTCAAGTAAGAGAAATTCAAATAGTAGAGAATTTGCAAAGAGAGGATATTTCACCTATTGAAAGAGCAAAAGCAATTTACGAGTATTTAAAACCATACACAAACGGAAAAAATTTAAAAACTCTTTTAATTAACTACAGGATGGGAAGGGAAGTAGATGAAGAGTTTGCGCTCACGGTGAGCGCACTTTCAAAAGCAATCGGTAAAAGCCCAATTACCCTCATCCGTTGGATTTCCCTTTTAGATTTACCAGAAGAAATTCAAGAAAAAATTGATGATCCTAATTCTCCAATAACCTCAAAGCACATAGAACAACTCTCTAAGATAAAAGACATTAACATTATCAAAAGAATTGTTAACATCATCGAGGAAAACAATCTCTCTTCAGATGAAGTTTCTAATATGGTGTCAACAATAAAACGATTAAAAGAGCAATCCCTTAAGAGTGCTATTAAAAATGTGCAGAATGTGGTAAGTGTTGTAGATTTTCTTGATAAAAATAACATAGAAAAATTAAAAGAAGAACTTGCTACCCTTAAGGACCTTTTAAAAGAGCTTGAAGAAAAGTTGTCCTGAGTAGTGTTAGTGATGAAGGATCTATCCCTCGAAGCGCTCGTTTTTATAGATATCTGCGTTTCTTGAGTATCCTTTTTTCTCCCACAAACCAGGCAAGTCTTTACTTAATATTTCAAATTCAACAACCCATTTTGCATCTTTATAGGCATATTTTCCGTCAACAACTAACCTAATAGGGTATCCATTTGCAATATCCAGAGGTTTTCCATCTATTTCATAGGCTAAAATTGCTTTATCACTTAAAAGAAAATCAAGAGGAAGGTCTGTTGAATACCCATCAATACTTTTTACCATAACAAAACGTCCATCAGGAAGCACTTCAACATTTTTAAAAAGTTCTTTTGGATATACGCCTTTGAAGGTTGCCCCAAGATAACTCCACCCATCTACACAGTGTATATCAAATTGCACTTCTTTAGTAGGTAACTCCATAATTTCCTTAATACTAAAAGTAACTTCGTTTTTAACAAGACCGGTAATTTTAAGCCTATAAGTATCAAGGTTTATGTCTTTAGGTTTCCCAAAAACCGAGATTGGGTAGAGCTTTTGTGATGGTTTTTGCCCAGGTGGCATTTTAAATTCTCCCATTTTTCACCTTCCTTAAAATGATTTTTTCATTTACATTCCCGTAGGCATTATTTTAGCAACTGCTATTATATTGTAGCAAAATATTATTCAGGGCACAAGAAATACTAAAAAAACCATAAACTGATGAGATTCTTCCTTAAATTGATGGGGGATACCCCATTAATGCTCCTAAATAATGAAGAACATAATGGAAAAGATTCCTCGCAGAGTTTACACTGAGCAAAGCAAACGTGCTCGGAATGACACCAATAAGGACACCCCCTTAAGGCTCTCCCCGAGTAATGGAAAAAAACAAAACAGATGAGATTCTTCCTTGCTTACTATGTTTGCTCGTCAGAATGACCAAATGGAAGGTTTGAATGACCAACAGGGGCTTGCGCCATTAGAATGACGAAAAAAGGTTGGAATAATAGAGAAAGTATTTTCTCACTATCGCTCGGAAGGGCGACAAGGAGGTGTAATAACAAAGAGTGTTTAACTAAATTATGCAATTAGCCAATCAAATAAAAATTGCTTTTAACTATCTCAATTTTTGTTATTTAAATAAATAATGTTAAAATTTTAAGGGTGAGTATATGAAAAGTATACCATTACTTTTACTTGAATTTGGGTTATTTACAATTCCGTCGGTTTTATTATTGTTGTTTTCTTTTAGGCTTTTTATACGAAGTCACACCTATGAGCGGCTGGTTTACGTATTAAGTTTTGCTTTACCACTTGTTTTTCTATTTTCTCTTTTAAAAGTATTTCTTATTATTGAACTATCTACAAATTCTAATGCGTTTCTTTTGCCAAACTCATTTTTTGCAATTTCAATTGTTATTTCTTCATTTTTTGTAATTCAGTATACATCCCAATTTGAATATGTGAGTAGATCTGAAATTTCAGGCGTAATACTTCTTATTCTTACAAGTGTCTTATTAAAAGATACTGTAAAAGCTCTCGACCTATTTGCATGGGGATTAGTAGGTATTGGGGCTATACATTTTTCAGGAGGTCTTGCCTATTCAAAATATGGAGATAAACACGCAAAAAACGAGTATTGGTTTATTGTAATAGGTGTTACTGTCACTACTACTCTTAAGCTACTCTACTATTTTTCAATAATACCTCTTTATCCAACAATTTATATTTCATTATTGGCTATGTTCTTTGCTTTGATACTTACTACTTTTGTTTTAAAAAGTGTCTCAAGAAATCTACCATCAATAGATCTCCCAACAGAGGTAGTTTCTTTAAAGGCGACTATTTTTAAAAGACTCATTTTACTTTCTTTTATTATAACGTTAATCTTAAGTATAGTTTTAAGTGCTTCATTTTATGATTTTAGAGCCTCTCAAGAAGAGGTTTTAAAAAGGTTTGAAATTGATACATATGCGGTAACATTAAGAGTTTACCAAAACTTTCAAAACTTTTTTACTGATCTTTACAATACCCATTTAACATATTTCTCAGAAACAGTCAACACGACTAATTTTTCGGAATTAGAAAAAGGCGTAAAGGATTTTTACGAAATAAATAAGAATAATTTTTTTGCAATATCAACCGTAAACAATAAAGGAGTTATTACCTATGCTTATCCATATACTAACCTTATAGGAATGGATATATCACATAACATTGAGAAAACACTTTTAAGAAAGGTAGGGTCGTTTTCTTCCCCTACTTTAATTTTGAATAATGTTCCTGTTGTGTTAGTAAGTGTTCCAGTCTATCAATCAAAAAATAGCGAAATATTTTCAGTTGTAGGGTTCATTGATTTAAGAAATCTATCTAATAAGCTTTTAGAAGGTATTCAAGGTAATATATCTTATTTACTATTGGAAGATAACTGTATTATTGCAACAAATTTTAATAGAGATTATTTGCTAAAGGCAAGCGATACCATCATTATATGCGAACAATTCAAAGATTACATTTTGAAAAAATACTCTTTTTCATATTATGGCAATTATTTTGAAATTGTCGGGCTAACTTCCTCTTTGAAAGCAATAAAGGAGATCCAAAATAATCTTAAAAGTCATGCAGTTGCAACTTTTAGTGTTATATCACTACTTTTACTACTTTTTGGTTATTTCCTTTATTTAATTAATGAAAGCGAAAAAGGTTTTTCAAGCAAATTGGAACAATCTATTTTAAAAGAAATTGAATCTTTAAGAAGAAGTAAAGAAGTGCAAGATAAACTCAATCTTTTAAATAATTTTATTTATCAAAGTGATATGAGCCTTCCGCCAA
>JAINCR010000056.1 GCA_036574215.1 Caldisericaceae bacterium | reverse complement strand
AGATAGTTCAAACTACCTCTAAAGAGCACATCTAGATCCTTGACTGTTAGATATTTCATTATCGTTCTCCTTTAATGCCCCTGATGGTTACATTCACATCTATATTTTTAATACCTGTTAAGTTCTTAACAACATATGAAACTTGTGAGACTATAGTATTTGCAACTTCTAAAATATTTATACCACTTTGCAAAATGACAAAAAGAGAAATAACTAATGTTTCGTTATTAATTATTTCAACATCAACTCCTGATTCGTATTCTTCTAATTTAAGGACCCTTAAAATTCTATCGTAAATTGTTTTTGGGGCAAGCCCAACAACACCATAGCATTCTATTGTGGCGAAAGCTGCTATCTTTTTAATTGCTCTTTCGCTTATAATTATCCGTCCCATTTTAACCTCCTAGGCTTTATTAATTATAATCATATTGAGTAATATTTAAAAATTCTCTTTAAATGGTGTATTAAACTATTGAGTTTTGGGTTTAAACATGGGTCTTTTTTAGTTCTTTTATTCTACGGCCTATTTGTTAAAACACTAACTGAAAAACCAATGAGCGGATTAGCTATATCTTTGAGGTGTTCGTATCAAACATTCTACCGGGTAAACTTGTATTAGGTAGTGTTTTTCTATAGGAGCAATTTTCATAATAAAGAGTATTACAGGACTTCTGCATCAATCTTACAAGGATAGCAAAATTATAGATTTTGTTTTACGTAATTTCTTTTTTGAGAACCCTACCAAATTTACATGGGTCTTCGGAATCCTCTGGGTGTTAATATTTACATGACTTTCTTTAGCGTGGGTAAAAAAGGTTGAAATAGCAAGTTGAGGAGCTTAAAGAACTAAGAGGATACTTTTGTGTAAGACATTTATAAAACTACTTGCAATAATTTTTAAAATCTATAAAATGTAGGGTGTTAATTTTAGAAAATTGGAGGTTGGTATGAGTAAAAAATGTGAAATATGTGGAAAAGGCCCCATAACTGGGCATACTGTAAGCCATTCTCATAGAAAAACAAACAGAAGGTTTCTTCCAAATTTACATAAAACAAAAGTTATGATTGATGGAAAGGTTAAGGTTTTAAGAGTTTGCACTGATTGCCTTAATAAATACAAAGTATAGTTATGGAATATAGGTCCATTTATTTTGATGGAGATGTAGTTCATATTTTAGATCAAAGAAATCTTCCTTTTGACATTACTTATTGCGCCTGCAAGAGCGAGTTGGATATCTTTGATGCAATAAGAGAAATGAAAATTCGTGGTGCTCCAGCAATAGGGGTTGCTGCTGCATACGGTATGTATCTTGGATTAAAGAATTTTGTTGGTGATTCTAATGGATTTGTAGAAAAGGCAAAAGAACTTAAATCTTACCTTGATAGTGCAAGGCCTACTGCGGTGAATCTTGCCTGGGCAACAAAGAGAATGTTTAATAAAATACTCGAAAATAAAAATAACGATGTCTCTTTACTCAAAAAGATTGTTTTAGAGGAAGCAAAGAAAATAGAAGAAGAAGATGCCGAAAGAAACTACAAGATAGGTGAATACGGCTCCACATTATTCTCAGATAACGATACTATTATGACAATTTGTAATACTGGGGCACTTGCAACTGTAAAATACGGCACAGCATTTTCTGTAATAAAAAGATCCTATGAAAAGTATTCCGGTATTAATGTAATTGCTTTGGAAACTCGACCATACTTACAGGGGGCAAGATTAACTGCTTTTGAATTAAAGGAATCAGGTATCCCTTTCAAACTTATAACTGATAATATGAGTGCTTTTATTATGCAAAAAGACCTTGTTAGTGGGATTGTTACAGGAGCCGATAGAATAGCATTAAACGGAGATACTGCAAATAAAGTTGGAACTTATATGCTTGCTGTGCTTGCCTATTACCACAAGATACCGTTTTATGTAGCAGCTCCAATTTCAACTATTGATTTCTCAATTGAAACTGGAAAGGAAATTCCTATTGAGGAGAGAAGTCCAGATGAAGTGACGCATTGCGGTGGAAAAAGAATCGCCCCATACGAGATAGAAGTTTATAATTTCTCTTTTGATATAACGCCACATGAGTTAATTACAGCAATTATAACTGATGAAGGAGTTGTTTACCCGCCTTTTAAAAAGAATTTGCTTAAACTTTTAGGTAATTCTAACGGCTAATAAAGCACTTTCAATATCGGTTGTGGCAACTGCCTTAAAACCATCTTTTTTTGCCTTGTAACAAACTAAACTAATGAGTTGTGGTAAATTATCTCTTTTTTCGTTGAAAAGTGAAAGAAGCTTTTCTTCCTCTATAATAAGCGTTTCACCATTACTACCATTAAGATATTCTTCGATAAAAACTACATGACCTTTTATCTCTTCTATCGTAAGAACAGGAATATCAAGATTTTCTTCGAGTTGTTCTTTTATTCTCATGCAATTTTCTTTTTTTCCATCTAATAGCACGATGCTTTCTGCTCCTAACTCAGATAACTTGTATGCAAGTATGAGAATATTCTCAAAATTTACGTCTTCTTTTTCTGAAATACTTACTTTGTTTACTTCAATTAACCCTAGTATTTTCATTTTTGCCTGTAAATAAATTATAAGTTTTTTTAAAAAATAAGTTTCCTATACATTATTATAGAATAATGCTCCTAAAAAAGTGTTATGGTTTTTGTAAGAAAGTATCGGCATTAAAGTTGGTAAC
>JAINCR010000055.1 GCA_036574215.1 Caldisericaceae bacterium | reverse complement strand
TAAGGCTGGTTCTGTTATACCTGAGGTTGTAAGGGTTGTTAAAGAAAAAAGGACTGGTAAAGAAGTTCCTTTTAAAATGGTTGATCGTTGCCCTGTTTGTGGAAGTAAAGTTGTTAGGGCTGAGGGCTTTGCTGCAACCGTCTGTATTAACGTTCGCTGTCCTGCACAGGTGAAAGAAAGAATTATACATTTTGTTTCAAGAGATGCCATGGATATAGAGTCCCTTGGTGAAAAATTGATTGCTGCCTTAGTAGATAAAGGTTTGATTTCTGATTATGCTGATATTTACTATTTAAAAAAGGAAGACCTAATGAAACTTGAAAGAATGGGGGATGTGCTTGCTTCAAAAATTTTAAGAAATATTGAAGAAAGTAAATCAAGGCCTTTACCTAATTTAATTAATGCCCTGGGAATAGCAAATGTAGGTAAAAGAACAGCTGAAATACTTGTTTCAATCTTTAAAACACTTGATGCCTTAATGAATGCCTCAGTTGAAGACTTAACGCAAGTAGAAGGCATAGGCCCAATCACTGCAAAATCTATAGTTGACTTTTTCGCTTCACCTGAGAATAAGAAAGTAATTGAAAAACTAAAGAACGCAGGCGTAAAAATGGAATATGTTTTGGAGGAGAAAAAGGAAGCTCCATTAAAAAATAAAGTTTTTGTTTTTACGGGGACACTTGAAAGTTTTACTCGAAGTGAAGCAGAACATCTTGTTGAAAGTTTAGGAGGCACATCAACAAATAGTGTAAGTAAAAGGGTTGATTATTTAGTTGCAGGGAAAGATCCAGGCTCAAAGTTAGACAAGGCAAAAGCGTTAGGTATAAATATCATTAACGAAGAGGAATTTAAGAAATTAATTTCATCTGGAGGTTAAGTAATGAAAATCGATTTGGAAAAGATTGAAAAGCTTTCGGCTCTTAAACTTAGCGGTGAAGAAAGGACGAAGATTCTCAAAGATATAGAAGAAATAATCTCTTATTTTGATAACCTTAAAGAAGTAGATACAGAAAATGTTGAACCTATGGTATATCTTAATGAATCAAAATTGTTCCTTAGAAAAGATGAAATAAAAGTAGGACTTAGTGTAAAAGATATTGAAAAATTGAGAGAACTATTTTATGACGGTTTCTTTAAAGTTAAAAGAATCATAGGAGAATGATATGGATATTGTTGATCTTTCCTTAAAAGAGACGGTAGACTTAGTTAAAAAAGGAGAACTTAAGGCAGTTGAAGTAGTTTCTTCATACCTTGATGTAATTAGCAGAGTCGATAAGGACATTAATGCCTTTATTTCTGTTTTTTATGATGAGGCTTTAGAAGAAGCTAAAAAAAAGGATGAAACCCGTGATAAAGTAGGTAGTTTGTTTGGTAGTGTTGTTGCTGTTAAGGACAATATTTTAGTAAAAGACCATGAGGCTACTTGTGGGTCAACAATATTAAAAGGCTTCATATCACCTTACGATGCAACTGTCATTAGAAAATTAAAAGAAGCTGGAGCAATTATTATTGGTAAAACCAATTTAGATGAGTTTGCCATGGGATCTTCAACAGAAAATTCCGCCTTTTTTACAACAAAAAATCCTGTTAATACAGACTACGTCCCTGGTGGTTCTTCAGGAGGGTCGGCTGCCTCAGTTAAGGCAAAAGAAACTTTGTTTGCCTTAGGTTCTGATACAGGAGGCTCGGTAAGACAACCTGCATCTTATTGCGGTGTAGTGGGTTTAAAACCAACATATGGTAGAGTCTCTCGTTATGGACTTGTTGCATTTGCCTCTTCTCTTGATGTCATTGGCCCTATAGGACGCACCGTTCAAGATGTCGCAATGGTTTTATCTTCTATTGCAGGATTTGATGAACAAGATGAAACAACTGTTGATAAAGAAGTTTTAGACTATGCAAATTTTTTAGATAGCAAAATACAAGGGAAAAGGATTGGTATTATAAAAGAAGTTATGGAAGCAAACATCCAGGAAGAGGTTAAAGATGCATTGAATGCTGCAATTAAATCCCTTAATTCACTTGGTTTTGATATTATTGAAGTTTCTATTCCACATTTGAATTATGCGTTATCGGTTTATTACTTGATTGCCCCATCTGAAGCATCTGCAAATCTTGCAAGATACGACGGTATTAGATACGGGTTTTTGGAAGATCAAGGAGAGAATCTTAGGGAATTTTATGAAAACATCCGCACAGTTGGTTTTGGAAGAGAGGTTAAAAGAAGAATACTATTAGGCACCTTTGCCCTCTCTGAAGGTTATTTTGACGAATACTATCTTAAGGCTTCTAAAGTAAGAAGAATCATTTACGAAGAATTTAAAGATGTTTTTGATACTGTTGATGCAATACTTACCCCAACAGCACCTACAACTGCATTTAAGTTTGGAGAAAAAGTATCTCCTCTTGAGATGTATATGAGTGATATTTTTACTATTCCTGCGAATCTTGCGTATCTACCTGCAATTTCTGTTCCATTTAAGGAAGACAAAAAGGGCTTACCTATAGGTATACAGTTAATCAGCAAATGGTTTGATGAAAAAAACCTTTTGAATATTGCATATGCACTTGAAAGGAGTCGATAACATGTATAAGCCAACTATTGGATTAGAGATACACGTTCAACTTTCAACTGCTTCAAAAATGTTCTGTGGTTGTTCTACTGAATTTGGTGATCCCCCCAATACACATGTGTGCCCTGTCTGTTTAGGGCTTCCAGGTGCTTTACCTGTTGTAAATGAAAAAGCTGTTGAATATGCGTTAAAACTTGCTCTTGCATTAAATATGAAGATTAATAGGTTCTCAACTTTTTATAGAAAAAACTATTTTTATCCTGATCTTCCTAAAGGGTACCAGATTACTCAGTACTCACTTCCCTTAGGCTACCAAGGTTTTTTAGAAATTGGTGTTTCAGGAAAAGTTAAAAAAGTAAACATTGAAAGAGGACACATCGAGGAAGATTCGGGTAAATCAATCCATTTAGGTGATATCACAGAATCTCCCTATTCACTCATTGACTTTAATAGATCTGGCATTCCTCTTGTGGAGATTGTGACAATGCCTGACCTTGAATCAGGAGATGAAGCATACGAGTTTCTTGTGCTTTTAAGAAGTATCGTAAGGTATCTTAACATATCTTCTGGAGATATGGAAAAAGGTGCTTTACGTTGTGATGTAAATGTTTCTGTTTCTAAAGATGAAACAAAAGGAACAAAAGTGGAAATAAAAAACCTCAATTCCTTTAGGAGTGTAAAAAGAGCAATTGACTATGAGATTTCAAGACAGATAGAGCTCCTTGAAAAAGGAGAAAAGATAGTAAGAGAAACTCGACATTTTGATGAACATGATGGCACCACAAAAACGATGCGAGTTAAAGAGGAATTAAATGATTATAGGTATTTTCCTGAACCTGACTTACCACCTTTAATTTTAGACGAACAGTATATCGATTCTGTAAAAATAAGTTTAGGAGAATTACCAAATGAAAAAGTACGAAGGTATATAGAGCAGTTTGCCTTGCAAGAAGATTATGCAAGAACCCTTGCTTACAATAAAAAATACGCTGATTACTTTGAAAGTGTCGTAAATGTCGTTGAACATCCAAAAGAAGTTGCAAATTACTTTCTTGTAAACATCCTTGGCTTACTTAACAAAAAAGGACTTGAAATTGAGGCATTAACATTTGGAGTAGAACAATTCAAAGAGTTATTCTACTATCTTGATAATAAAAAGATTTCTTCTAACATTGCAAAAGCAGTTATAGAAGAAAGTATTGAAACAGGAAAAAGTGTCAAAAGTATCATCGAAGGAAAAAATCTCATCCAGGTTGTTGATGATAGTTTTATAAGAGATGTCGTTAAAAACGTTATTAAAAATAACCCTAAACCTGTAAGTCAATACCTATCTGGTAAAACTCAAACTTTTGGTTTTCTCGTTGGATCTATCATGAAAGAGCTTAAAGGTAAGGGAGACCCAACGCTTGTAAATAAAATTCTTAAGGAGGAACTTGATTCCTTGGGGAGGTAAGTAAAAATGATTCTTGAAGCAATTTTGAAAAGAAGGTCTGTAAGAAGTTATTTAGATAAGGATGTGGAAGAAGAAAAACTCATGGAAGTGTTAGAGGCAGGTAGGTTAGCGCCATCTGCTTGTAATATACAACCGTGGAAGTTTATTGTCTTAAAAGATAGGGAAATTAGAAGTAAAATGGTAAAGGCATGCGCAAATCAGAACTTTGTGGGTAGTGCTCCTGTGCTAATTGTTGGTTGCATTGTAAGTAAAGGTTATAGTATGGGCGGGTGGTTCGATTCTAATATTCTTGATATTGGTATTGCTTTAGACCATATGACTCTTCAGGCTGCGCATCTTGGTTTAGGAACCTGTTGGATTGGTGCTTTTAATGAAAAAGAAGTTAAAGATCTCCTTAGTATTCCTAATGAAGTGCGTGTTGCAGCAATTCTTACTCTTGGATATCCAAAAAATGTTAATATTTTTGAAAAAGATAGGAAATCTTTAAAAGATGTTGTGAGTTTTGATAAATTTTCATAAACTTTTAACAATTTTGTCTTATAATTTTTTTGAATATAAGTTCATATCAAAATTAAGGAGGTTAAACATGGGAGAATTTGAGAAAAATGAAAGGTTTGAAAAACTAACAGGTTCACATGTCCTATGGGCAAGCACAATGAGTGCTTTGTTTGATTTTGGTGTTGCAGGTCCACTTGTTCCCACTATGAAGATGGTAGGTCAGAAAATTGCTTTATTTCAGATTCAAAAGAATACCTTTCCTTCTACAAGAGGTAAGGAGTTAGGTAAAGAATTATTTATAGAAGTCTTTGATAAATTAAATAGTTTTGTGAATTTTGCATACGAATATGAAGTAGATTTTTTAACAAAAGAGAATGGCAATGGAAAACTAATTGTAAAAATTAATAGAGATTCTTGTATGTATTCAATTGTGGGCGTGGGAGGAGAACAATTGTTTCATACGACGTGTCCGTATCCATCATTCTTTTCCTCATATCTTGACTTTGCTTTAAAAAGCGGTTTCTTCTACAAATCTGTCAAAATGGTAAAAGAAAAGGATGGTTCATATATGCATAATGAGGATGAATGGGATGTTATGGCATTTGATATTGAAGATGACGAGAACTTTAAGGCAATTTGTGAACTTCTTCCTAAAGCAGTAGAAAAAATAGAAAACACCATATTAAATGGACTAAAAGAAGGTAAAATTACTGAAGAGGAATTGTGGGACAGAAACTATGTAGAAATACCAAATACAAATCCTAAAAAGTATAGAACCAAGTTTACAGATTTTGCAAAGAATTATATTCAATCTGTAGAAGATAGTATATTGGAAGAAAATAAGCAACTTCTCTATGCAACATTACTGGATGACAATAGTTATTTACCTGCGCACAACTCTATATACGATAAACCACTTACAGGTGATTATAAGGTAGATTTGAAGAATAGTCGTTCTATGAGAATATATAACGATTATGTTGCAATGAAAATAGCAAAAAATACTGAGCCAATTTTACTGCTACCTTACCCAAGTGATATAGGAACTTTAATGTATGACCTTTCTTCTCCTGTATATGTTAACAATAAACATTGGGGAGTATTCAGAGTGGGATTTAAAATTTAATCTTGCAATACATTAGAAATTGTGTAATTTTACCAAATTTAGAAAATACTAATATTAGGCATGGCAGTAAAGAGAGGGCGTGAAAATTCTTTAGCAGTTTTGGTGTTTTTAATATTTATCCTTGATACCCAAAAAATGTTAATATTTTTGAAAAAGATAGGAAATCTTTAAAAGATGTTGTGAGTTTTGATAAATTTTCATAAACTTTTAACAATTTTGTCTTATAATTTTTGTAAGGGAGTCTGTTATCAAATTAAGGAGGTGAAAAATGGAATTGCAAGAGTTTGTAAAGGTTTTGGATTTTAACGAGGAAGACAATGAGAACAAAAAAGAAATTGCATCTATCTTTAAAAATTATGGAGACGAAATTGCAAATGAAATAGCCGATGCGTTTTCAAAAAGTCCGGAAGTTGTAAAAGCGATTCAGCAAACTAATATCTCATTTTTTGAGATAAGGGATAGATGGCTTAGTATGGTAGAGACTACACTTTCTTCAGAATTTGATGAAGAGTTTGAGAAGAAATTTCAGGAATTTTCTAAAAGTCTTACGAAAATGGGAATAATTAAACGGGAATTTATAGCCCTTGGGATTTCTTTAATTTTTATAAAGTTAAACGACAAAATCTTGTCTTTAGGTTTAGATAGGGACAAGGATTTATCTAAGACCTTATTAAGAGTGCTTTCAGCTTTTCTTGTAAAAGGAATGGATTTATATAGTGAACAGCTTACTAACCTCTTTCTTAAGTTTACTGGGATGAGTAAAGAACTGTTTATGAGGCAAATAGAAGTGGAGGCAAAAAAAGGTTTGTAAGGAAAATCTTAAAATTTGTTTCATTGACAGAAGTAAAAAAACTGTTATCATAATTAATTAAGGAGGTAAAAAATGGGACTAATAATTTTTTTAGTAGTTTTAGCAATTTTAGTTTTGTGGTTTGTGGGTATTTATAATGGATTTATTACCCTTAAAAACCGTGTTGAAAATGCTTGGGCTCAAGTTGATGTGCAATTAAAAAGAAGATACGACCTTATTCCAAATCTTGTAGAGACTGTAAAAGGATATGCAGCACATGAAAAAGAGATCTTTGAAAAACTTGGCGAACTACGTGCAAAGGCATTAGGTGCTCAATCCGTTAAAGACATTGGAGAAACAAACAACCAAATCACCCAAACCCTTAAAACACTTTTTGCCGTTGCAGAGAACTATCCTGAGTTAAAGGCAAATGAGAACTTTTTGAAACTCCAAGAAGAACTTGCAAACACTGAGAATAAAATTGCTTTTGCAAGGCAATTCTATAATGATGTTGTAATGCAGTATAACGCAAAGCAGCAAAGAATCCCTGATGTGTTTGTTGCAAGATTGATGAATCTTACTCCAAAAGAATACTACCCAATTGAAGAGGAGGCAAGGGGTCCCGTAAAAGTTCAATTTTAGTTAGGTGATATTTATGGCAAATAAGACTCTTTATGAATTACAGAGTGAAAATGTAAGGAAAACTTATTTCTTCCTTTTTGTATTTTCATTAATTCTCTTTCTCATCGGTTATTTTTTTGTTTGGTATTTTAACTGGGGAACCACAGGAATTATCATTCTTGGTGCTATAATTTTTCTCTACAATTGGATTGCCTATGAAAATTCAGATAAGATTGCTCTTTCTTCTGTAAATGCAATTCCTGCAGACCCATCGCAATATTATGTTTTACACAATGTTGTAGAAGAAGTTTCAATGGCAGCAGGAATTCCTAAACCCAAAGTCTACATTATGAACGAAGCACAGCCAAATGCATTTGCAACTGGTAAAGACCAAAACCATGCAGCAATCTGTGTAACAACAGGGCTTTTGTCTATTACAAATAGAGAGGAGTTGCAAGGGGTAGTTTCCCATGAAACTGCCCATATTAGAAATAGAGATATCCTTCTTATGACGGTAGTAGGAATTGTAGCTGGACTTATCATCCTTGCTCGTGATGTGATGCTTAGAAGTATGTTTTGGGGTATCGGTGGAAGAAGAAGAGAAAGAGACGAGGGTGGAAACGTTATATTTTTAATAATAGGATTGGTTCTTTCAATCCTTGCTCCTTTAATAGTTATGTTGATTCGTTCTGCTATCTCTCGGCAGAGGGAATTTTTAGCAGATGCAACTGGTGCATATATTATAAGGGACCCAGAGGCACTTGCTTCTGCTCTTGAGAAAATAGGAAGTTACACAAAGCCGATGAGAGTAGCAAGTGAAGCAACTGCCCACATGTTCATCTCTAATCCTTTTGGAAATTTAGAAAAACTTTTTGCAACCCATCCTCCAATTGAAGAAAGAATAAGGCGTTTAAGAGCACTTTCAAGAAATATGTAAAAAGTGGGGGAAAATTTCTCCCCCTTTTTTTAAAATTTAAACTCTAAAAGTTTAACTTCTCTATGTTCTTTTTTAACTTGTTTATATAAGAATAGTTTGTAAGGTCAATATTAATTGGAGTTATCGAAACATAATTGTGCGCAATTGCAAAAGAATCTGTATCGTCTTCAAGTTCAAAGGCAGGCCTATCGCCTCCAATCCAATAGAATATTTTTCCATGAGGATTTGTATACTTCTCAAGGTAATTTTCGTATTGGACTTTTCCTTGCCTTGTGATTTTAAAGCCTTTTAAATCTTCGTATTTTACATTTGGCACATTCACATTTAGAATTGATCTTTCCTCAACTATTCCACTGAAGAGTTCGCTAGTTAAAAGGATCTTTACTGCAATTTTTGCTGCAGTCTCAAAGTAGCCATCGTCTCCTTTTATATCTAACGAAATTGCTACCGACTTAAAGCCATTTGCAAGTCCTTCTAATGCCCCTGAAACAGTTCCAGAATATAGGATATCTCCCCCAAGGTTTGCTCCATGGTTTATTCCTGACACAACAAAATCAGGGGGATTATTTTTCATAATATCCTTTAGTCCAACAAGCACGCAATCAGTTGGTGTCCCATCAACAACGGAAATTCCTTCAAAATCATCATCAAGCTTCACTTCTTTAATTAATAAGACATCGTTTATTGTAAGAGAGTGGCCTGCGGCACTTTTTTGTCTATCTGGAGCAACTACAACAACTTCACCTAACTCTCTTAAAAATTTAGCAAGAGTTTTTATACCCTTTGCGTATATTCCATCATCGTTTACAAGTAGAATCCTCATCTTATTACCTCGTATTTTACTTTCTTTTTATATTTTTCAGGCATAATGCCCCAAAAGGTGAATAGTGCTAATTGCTTAAACCAACCTACACTATCGAATCTTCTTGTTGAAGTAATTACCTTGTCTGTTTTCATAAAAAAGAACTTACCAAATTTTTCTGCCTCTTTCATCATTTTCCAATCTTCAGTGTACTGAAGAGTTTCATCATACCAAACCTTAAAAAACACATCTTTTTTAACAATTTGGATACTTAAAGAAGCATGTAGCAACAAATGTGCTAAATCGTAAAATTTAAACCACAAAAAGGGATACAACCCTTTTTTATTAGGCAAAAGTGAAGTTGTGCCAACTGAAAGGTTTTTATGTTCGTGTTTGGTTAAAAAATCGTTTAAATCATTTAAAAAGCCTTTCTCTAAATGTGTATCTGCGTCAAGGAAAATAATCCATTCGGAGTCTAAACTAATATTTTTTGCTCCAAAATTCCTTGCAATTGATACACCCTTTTCGGTAATTGAAAATATTCTGAAATTTGCATTCTCAAATTTTTTTGCAATTTGTAATGTTTTGTCAGTTGAGCCATTTTCTACAACTATAACTTCAAATAAGTCTATAGGATACCCAATATTCTCAAGGTGTAATAGCGTTTCTTCAATAAACTTTTCCTCATTGTGTGCAGGTATTACAATAGAAAACTTTTTCATAGCAATTTATTATACCATAGTTTTATTATTAGTTGGATAGGCTATGTTAATATAGATAAAATTGGTTCTTTATCTCCCAATCTGTTATGCTTATTCTGTATTCGTTCCATTCAGTTTCTTTTGCTTGCACGTATTTTTCAAATACAACACTTCCAAGAACTTCTTTTATAAGTTCATCGTTTTTAAGCGCTGTAATTGCTTCTTTAAGCGTTGACGGAAGGGTTTTGAATTTATCGGGGTGCTTTTCATTTTCTTCGAAGATGTTTATTTCGTTTGCTGGTTCTCCTGGGTCAATTTCATTTTCAATACCATCTAATCCTGCTTTTAATAAGACTGCGAAGAGAAGATAGGGGTTTGCGGTTGGGTCTGGACTTCTAAATTCAATTCTCTTTGAGCCTTCATCTGCTTGAGGGACTCTTACAAGAGCACTTCTATTTTTAACTGCCCAGGATACATAAACAGGTGCTTCAAAACCGGGGACTATTCTTTTATAGGAGTTAACTAAGGGGTTTGCTATTGCTGTTATTGCATCTATGTGTTTAAAAATACCTCCGATAAAATACCTTGCCGTATCTGAAAGTTCAAATTCTTTTGTTTTGTCAAAAAATAAATTCCTACCGTTTCCGTTAGTAACAGAGATGTTTGTATGTGCTCCTGAACCGTTTACTCCAAAAAGAGGCTTCGGCATAAATGATGCATACAAACCGTTGATAAGAGCAACGGTTTTTGCGGCTATCTTAAAAGTAATTATTCTATCTGCAGTTGTAATGGGGTCTGCGTATTTAAAATCGATTTCATGTTGGGAGGGAGAGACTTCATGGTGGGATGTTTCTATTTCAAAACCCATTTCTTCAAGAGTTTTAGCTATGAGTAATCGTGTTTTTTCTCCAATATCTTCTGGAAGCATTTCAAAATAACTTCCGTTGCTTACTATTTCTGTTGTTGGTTTAGCGTCTCTCAATCTAAAAAGGAAAAATTCTTCTTCTACACCAGTTTGCATGAGAAACCCTTTTTCTTCTGCTTCTTTAATTGTCTTTTTTAAAATAAGCCTTGGGTCACCTTCAAAAGGACGACTTTCATCTAAATAGACATCGCAAATGATTTTTCCAATTTTAATTTCGTTATTTTTCGTCCAAGGAAGAATTGTAAATGTTTCTGGATTTAGTTTAAGAAGCATATCAGATTCTTCTATTCTTGCAAAACCTTCTATCGAAGAGCCATCAAAAGGGATCCCCTTTGATAATGCCTTTGGCAACATTTTTACTGGTATCTCAACTAATTTGGGAAAACCAAGGATATCAGTAAATTGAAGCCAAATAATGTCAACACCTTCTTCGCTTGTAATCTTTAGAATATCTTCCATTTTTACCTCCTTAATTCCCAATTATACATATTTATGTTTTATAATGAAATTTCTCCTGGTAATTTTGCAAATAATTTTGTATCTTTAACATTTGGTAAATTTAACACGAATCTAACAAATCTTTCTATGCCTATTCCACAACCTGCAGATCTTGGAATGGATTTTTTTACTTCATCTAAATACCACTGCCATTCATTTACGTCCATATTTTTTGCTTTCATCCTAAAAATGATTCTTTCAAGTTCATTTTCTCTTTCACCACCAGACATTCCTTCTTGAAATCCGTAAGGATAAATTAAATCCATATCAACTAATGTTTTTCCATCTTCACTTAATCTATCGTAGAATTCTCTTTCTTGAAGAGGTATGTCTATGAGGAAAAATGGCTCGGTTGCTTCTTTTGAAAGAATTGCTTCAAAGTCTTCTCCGTAGGCCTCTTTTGCTTCTAAATATTTTACTCTTTTAAATGGTCTTTTTGGGATATGAAAATTAGGATTCTTCTTTTCTATGAAATCTTTGAACTTTTCATGGAGTTTTTCCATTGTATAGATGATTAAATTTTCAACCAAAGTCAATATATCTTCTCTTGTTGCATCTTTTACCTCCAAATCTAACTGTGTAAATTCTATAAGATGCCTTCCTGTATGTTTCTTATCCTTTGTCTCAAGCCTAACATTTGGTGAAAAAATAAAGATTTTTGGATACGTTCTTAAAGCAAGTTGTTTGTGAAAAATCATTGATTTTGTTAGATGATAAAAACCATCTTCGTATGGAATTTTTGCTTCATACACCGTGTGATTCAATGGATCCGTAAGAGGAGAGATAACAACTGGAAGAAGTTCAATAAAACCTTCTTTTCTTAAGAATTCCCCCATTCTAAAGATCGTTTCGCTTACTACTTCCAATACTTCTTTTTCCATTTTTAACCTCCTTAAAAAATTTGTATTAAATAAAAAAGAGCCGGCTTTTGACCGGCTCCTGTGGGCTAATTTAGCAATAGTCTACCCACTCTCACCGGTCCCGGCGGAGTTATTATTATTGTTATTATTCACTACTGCTAAATTAACCAATTTATCCATAATTTTCAAGATTTTAAAATAATTTGTCTTTTTGTCAATAGGTAAAAACGATTTTAAAGAAAATTTAACAATTTGTTAATGGAAGTATTTTTAAACCCTAAAAAGAGAGGTTTAACTTCCTAAAAGAGCAGCCTCATATTCCTAAAGATAAGGAATGTTGGAGTTGAAATAAGCAAACCTAAAGGTCCAAATATTGTCCCCGCTATTGCAATCATCAAGATGATTATTACAGGAGGCACTCTTAATCTTTCTCCAATTACATGCGGTAGCACAAAATTACTTAAGGCACCTTCCACTATTACAAACACAAGCACAAAAAGAAGAAATGTTTTTAAACTCTGCGTTAAAGAGAATAAGCCTCCTACTATAAAAACAACTGTAGGTCCAACATACGGAAGCATCTCAAGAAAGGCATCCATAACTCCGATGATTGTTGCAAATTTTACTCCTACAATAAAACTTCCCAATCCCATTGAGATACCAGTTATGATTGAGACAAGGACCAAAGTAGAAAAATACGTGCGCATTTCTATGTTTGTTCTATCAAGATAAATTTTCACTTTCTTTCTTATTTCAGGGTTAAACCTCCTTAAAACGATTCTGTACATAGCAGGGGAGTCTTTTATGAAAAAGTAAGCAAGCAAGAATGAGAATATTAATGAGCCAAAGTTAGAGATGCTGTTTTTTATTTTTTCTGGGATAGTTTTAAGAAGGTCTGTAATTGCGGTTTGCAAACCTGATACAAAATTTAAGAGGATCGTATTCAAAAAGGAGGTATTTTTACTTGAATTTATTACTTTGCTTAGGTTTTCGAAGAAAGCTGAAATATTCTTTTGTAAATTTGGAAGGTTCCCAATGAGTTCTCCGAGTTCTTTTATAATAATTGGGAAAAGAAAGTATCCAGCTAGTATTATGAAGAATAGGAAAATGAGTATAGTAATTAAGGCCGCAAGGTTCCTATGTATTTTTAGTTTTGCAAAAAAGTTTGCTATAGGAAGGAGTATATAGGCAATGACAGAGCCAAAAATAATTGTTGGAATAATATTTTTAAATAGATAAAGTAAATACAAAATTATTGCTCCCATTACTATTACTAAACTTGTAAAAAGAGCGTTTTTAATTTCTCTATTCATTTTTAACCCAATTCAATTGCCGTAACAAAATCGTCCTTGTCTTTAAATCGGACAAGAATCACACCTTGTGCGTTTCTACTTAAAACTCTTACATCCTTCAACTCCATTTTAATCACATTTCCTGATTTTAAAAGCAAGAATATGTTTTCTTCATCTTTAACTACTTTTGTAGCTACAAGGTCACCAGTCTTATCGTTGAGTTTTATGCATTTTACACCCCTTGCCCCTCTGTTTGTTTTTCTTATGGAAGTTGCTTCTATCAATTTGCCAAATCCTTTTTCCGATACAACAACTATTTTATCTTCCTCGTTAAGCGTTTCTGCATCAACAACATGGGACCCATCTTTAAGTTTCATTCCTCTTACACCAGAAGAATTTCTTCCTAATTCTTTTATGAGTGCAGAATCAAACCTTATTGCAAGGCCATCTTTTGAAACCATGAGAATTTCTTTTTCTTCTTCTAAAGGAATTACAGTTTCAAGCTCGTCATCCTCTTTGAGTTTTATTGCCCTTTTACCTATTGTCATTATATTTTCAAATTCATCCATTCTTGTTTTTTTAACAAAGCCTTTTTTGGTTACAAAGAATAAGTTTTTGGTTTTGCTATCCTTTTCAATACTTATTACCTTACTTATTCTTTCTTCTGCATCTAGTTTTAACAATCTGTGAATGGGTGTGCCTTTGCCAGTTCTTTCAAGTTCTGGTATTTCGTATGCTTTTAACGAATAAACCTTTCCCACATTTGTAAAGAATAGGAGGCTACTTTTTAGTGTAGTTTTCATGATTTCTATAGGATAGTCTTCCTGTGAGAGCGTTTGCCCGACTACGCCCTTTCCACCCCTTTTTTGCACTTTAAATGTATCTTCCTTCATTCTTTTTAAATAGCCGCCTCTTGTAACAATAACAATGATATTTTCATCTGGTATTAACGCATCACTGTCAATTTCTTTGTAATAATGCAGGATAGAAGTTCTTCTTTTATCTCCGTACCTTTCTCTAATCCTTTGAAGATCGTTTTTAATTTCTGAATAAAATTTTTCTTTGTTTGATAGTATTTCTTCGAGTTCTCTAACAAATTTCTCCGTATCTTGTATATCGTTTTCAATTTTATTTACCTCCAAACTTGTTAAGGAAGAGAGTTTCATATCTAAAATAGCTTTTGCTTGAATCTCGTTGATTGAAAGGAAATCCATAAGTTTTATTTTAGCTTCTTCGTTATTCGTTGATTCCTTAATCATAGGTATTATGCTATCGATGTTTAGAATTGCCTTTTTTAAACCCAACAGTATTTCAAGATTTTTCTTAGCTTTTTCGAGTTTAAATTCTGTAACTCTTCTTAGAACGCTACTTCTAAAGGCCAAAAATTCGCTCAAAAGTTCTTTTACAGTGAATACTTTAGGTTGGTTCTCAAGAATGCCAAGAAGGATCACTCCGTATCTTACTTCATATCTTGTTAATTTAATGAGTTCTGTTTCAAAGACTTCTTCGTTTATTCCCTCGGAGAGTTTAATAACTATCCTTATGCCTTCTCTATCAGATTCATCTCTAATGTCTTCTACACCTTTTATCTTTTTCTCTTTTGCAAGGTTTGCAATCTCTTCAACTAATTCTGCTTTGTTCACTTCGTATGGGATTTCTGTTATTACAAAGTATTTTCTTTTGTGTTTTCCTTCTTCTATCTTGTATTTTCCTCTTATGGTAATGATACCTTTTCCTGTTTTAAAGTATTCCTTAATGCCATCTACTCCAAGTATTTGTCCACCTGTCGGAAAATCCGGTCCCTTAATGAAGTTTAAAAGGTCTGTTTCATTTACCTCTCTGCCCTGTAAGATTTCGTTATCAATAATGTAGATAAGAGCATCGATAACTTCCTTAAGATTGTGCGGTGGGATGTTGGTAGCCATGCCAACTGCAATACCTGAAGAGCCATTAACAAGCAAATTTGGAAATTTTGCAGGTAATACAAGGGGTTCTTTGAGAGTATTATCGAAGTTTGGAACAAAATCGGTTGCGTTTTCTTTAAGCCCATCAAGGAGTTCTGTTGCAAGGTGAGAAAGGCGTGCTTCTGTATAACGCATTGCTGCTGGCACATCACCATCGATGGAGCCGAAGTTTCCGTGTCCGTCCACAAGTGGGTATCTAAGGGAGAAGGGTTGTGCCATCCTAACAAGAGCATCATATACAGATGATTCACCGTGTGGATGGTACTTACCAAGGACTTCACCTACAATTCTTGCGCTCTTTTTGTACGGTTTATTCGGTTCACAACCAAGCCCCTCCATTGCATAGAGAATCCTTCTATGCACGGGTTTTAGCCCATCTCTTATGTCTGGGAGTGCCCTTCCTACGATAACACTCATTGAATAGTCAAGATACGACCTTTTAACTTCCTCTTCTATTGGAATATTTATAACTTTTTCGTGAAATAGATTGTCCATATTACACCTCAGATGTCAAGATTAACAACCTCTTTTGCATGTTGCATTATAAATTCTTTTCTTGGGGAAACATCACTTCCCATAAGGAGTTCAAATAGTTTATTTGCTAACTCTGCCTCTTGGATTGTTACTCTCTTTATAATTCTTCTTGTAGGATCCATTGTAGTGTCCCAAAGTTGTTGTGGGTCCATTTCTCCAAGACCTTTATACCTTTGCACTTCACTTTTATCTGGGTCTTTTAATGTCCCTAAAATGTGTGCAAGTTCTTCATCTGAATAAGCGTATCTTATCTCTTTTTCATATTTAACCCTATAAAGAGGGGGTTGAGCAATGTAAAGATATCCATCTTCAACAAGAGGTTTCATGTATCTAAAAAAGAAAGTAAGAAGAAGTGTTCTAATGTGTGCACCATCCACATCAGCATCTGTCATGATGATGATTTTATGGTACCTTAAGTTTTCTACTTTAAAATCTTCACCAATACCACTTCCAATTGTTGTTATAAGGTTTTTTATCTCTTGCGAAGAGAGAGCATGTGCCATATTCACCTTTTCAACATTTAGTATTTTTCCTCTCAGCGGTAACACGGCTTGGAATTTTCTATCACGGGCTTGCTTTGCACTTCCACCTGCAGACTCTCCTTCTACTATGTAAAGTTCTGTTTTTGATGGGTCATTTGAAGAACAATCCGCTAACTTTCCTGGTAATCTACCCGAAAAGTCAAGCTCGCCTTTTCTTCTAACTATCTCTTTTGCTTTTTTTGCAGCAAGTCTTGCATTTTGAGCAAGAAGAATCTTTTTAAGGATTTTTTGAAGGTCTTCGATGTGTTTATCAAAATACAGCGTTAGCCCGTTTTTAACGATGTTGTATACCCTTGATCTTACTTCAGCGTTGCCTAATTTTGTTTTTGTTTGACCTTCAAACTGCGGCTCAACCAATCTTACACTGATAATCGCAACAAGGCCTTCTTTAATATCGTCAAATGTTATTGCTTCGTCTTTTATCAATTTTAGTTGCATACCTTCGTCGTTAAAGAGTTTTGTAAGGGCCTGTTTAAAGCCGGTTTCATGAGTGCCACCATCTACCGTTTTGATGTTGTTTACAAAAGACATAATCTCTGAAGAAAATCCCGCATTATACTGGAGAGCAACTTCAAGATGGAAGTGGTCCTCATCTACCTCTAAGTATAATGGCTCTTCCAACAGCGTTTGTTCGTCTTTGTTTAGGTCTTTCACGAGTTCAACGATACCTTTTTCTGAATAGTAATGTTCTTCGGTGCCCTTCTTTTCATTTAAGAAGTGTATTCTTAAACCCTTATTTAAATAGGCAAGTTCTTTGAGTTTTTCTTTAATGATACTCTCGTCAAATTCTACTGTTTCAAATATTGTATCATCTGGGATAAAAGTAATTTCAGTTCCTGTTTCGTTTGGAAGAACATTTCCTACCTCTCTTAAAGGATATAGTGGTTTACCTCTTTCGTATTCTTGCTCGTATATGATGCCGTTTCTTTTTACAGTAACTTTTAAATATTTTGAAAGGGCGTTTACAACCGAAACACCAACACCGTGTAGACCCCCTGATACATGGTAAACTTTTGCGTCAAATTTGCCACCTGCGTTGAGTTTTGTTAAAGCAACTTCGACTCCTGATACATGTAGTTGTGGATGTTCATCAACTGGAATACCTCTTCCGTTATCTATAACTGTAATGGAAGAGTTTTTTCTAAGTATTACGGTGATTTCGTTACAGAAACCTGCCATCGCTTCGTCTATTGAGTTGTCAACAACTTCAAATACAAGATGGTGCAATCCAGCCGATGATGTTGACCCAATATACATAGAAGGTCTTTTTCTTACATGCTCAAGACCGTCGAGAACTTTAATACTTTTCGCATTATACTCTTCGGTATAGTTTTCTGTTGTCTTTTCCTTATCTTCCATATAAATTCCTCCAACAGATTATTTTACCAAAAACAAAGAAAAATCAAAATCTAAATTGATTTTAAATGGTTTAGTAATTTCTAATTGAGTATAATTTTTGTTCAACCTATACTATAATTAATAAAAATAACTTTTTTCGAACATGTTTTAGCGAAACCCGAGTTCCTTATTTTAGGCATGTTTTCATAGAGACTATTTTAGCCACTTTTAAAAAACTCTTTTTTAGGTTAAAATATTAATAGGAGATGATTGTATGAATTGGAATAATTTAACAGAAAGAGCACAAAGAGCGATACTCATTGCACAGGAAGAGGCGCACTCTCTGGGTAATTATTATCTTGGGACCGAGCATCTACTACTTGGCTTAATCAAAGTTGAAGAAGGTATCGCATATAGAGCAATTTTGAGTATGGGTGTTGATCCAAACGATATTCTTGAAAGGATAGAAGAGTTTATTAAAGAGAATAATAGTTATAAAAATAGGTCTAACGAAGAAATTATTCTTACTCCAAGGGCAAAAAGAGTTCTTGAAATGGCAGAAAAAGAGGCAATTAATCTTGGAGATACCTATATTAGCACTGAGCATATTCTTCTTGCAATACTTCACGAGGGCGGAGGCATTGGTGTTAAAATACTTCAGGATGCTGGCGTTGATATCCAAAAATTTGAAGAAACAATCTACTCAATGATTGGAGAGAAAGTTTCTAAAGAATCACGTGAAGACCGGATAGTTAGAGAAACTAAAACCCCTACTTTAGATCAATTCTCAAGAGATTTAACTGCTCTTGCGTCACGCTCTGAGCTTGATCCTGTTATTGGCAGGGAACAAGAAATTGAAAGAGTTATCGAAATTTTAATGAGAAGAAAAAAGAATAACCCTGCTATTATTGGTGATCCAGGAGTTGGAAAAACTGCAATCGTTGAAGGTCTTGCCCAAAAGATATCGGATAACGATGTGCCAGATTTACTAAAAGGTAAGCGCATTGTTTCTCTTGATCTTGCTTCTGTAATTGCAGGCACAAAGTACAGAGGTGAGTTTGAAGAAAGAATGAAGAAGATACTAAAGGAAGTTGCCAAGACAAACAGGAATGTGATTCTATTTATTGATGAATTTCATACGCTTGTTGGTGCTGGTGCAGCAGAAGGTGCAATTGATGCCTCTAACATTTTGAAGCCCTCACTTGCAAGTGGCGAAATTCAGGTAATTGGAGCAACTACCCTTAAGGAGTACAGAAAATATGTGGAGAAAGACCCAGCTCTTGAGAGGCGTTTTCAACCAGTATACGTAAGAGAGCCAACTGTTGAAGAGGCAATTGAAATTTTAAAAGGAATAAGGGATCGCTACGAGAAGTTCCACGGGGTAAAAATATCCGATGACGCAATTAACTTAGCCGTTAAACTCTCAGTTAAATATATAAACGCTAGATTTTTGCCAGATAAAGCAATTGATATAATAGATGAAGCTTCTGCAAGGTTAAAATTGAAGATCTCTAAAAACAACGAAATGAAGAAAGTTGAGAAAAGGATAAAAGAAATTAAAGATAAAAGATTACAAGCAATAAGAGAAAGACGCTTACTTGAGGCTGAACAACTAAGAGAAGAAGAGAAGAATCTCTACAATACTTTAAAGATTCTTAGTTTAGATTCACAAGAAGAAATGCCGGTATTAACCGAAGAGGATATTAGAAGGGTTGTTTCTCTTTGGACTGGTATTCCTGTTGAAAAAATGGTTGAAGATGAAAAAGAAAGACTCGTTAACATGGAACAGGAGTTACACAAAAGAATTGTGGGTCAAGAGGAAGCAGTTCAAGCAGTCTCAAGATCTATTAGAAGAGCACGATCTGGGCTAAAAAATCCAAATAAGCCGATTGGTTCCTTTCTTTTCCTTGGGCCAACTGGTGTTGGTAAAACAGAACTTGCAAAGACTTTAGCCGAGTTTCTCTTTGGAAATGAGAATGCTCTAATTAGATTTGATATGTCTGAGTACATGGAAAAGTTTTCTGTTTCAAGACTTATAGGTTCACCTCCTGGATATGTAGGCTATGAAGAGGGAGGTCAGTTAACTGAAGCTGTTAGGAGAAAGCCTTATTCAGTTGTTCTCTTTGATGAAATTGAGAAAGCTCATCCAGATATTTTTGACATTTTATTACAAATCATGGACGAAGGAAGGCTTACAGATTCTCAAGGAAGGACAGTTGACTTTAAAAATACAGTTATTATTCTTACCTCTAACTTTGGCACTGATTCACTAAAAGATAAAACTGTTGGGTTTAATTTAAGCAGCAATGTTGAGAGTTTTGAAGAAAAGAAGAAAAAACTCGTTTCGTCGCTTAAAGGCCTCTTTAAACCAGAATTTTTGAATAGGTTAGATGATATTATAGTCTTCTATCCACTTACAAACGAAGAGATAAAGAAAATTGTAGATATCCTTATAAGACGCATAGAGAAAAATGCTTCTGAAAACAATATCCATATTATGCTAACAGAAAAGGCAAAAGACTATCTTGCAAAAACTGGTTACAGTGTAGAATACGGAGCAAGGCCTTTGCAGAGGCTTATAGAAAAGGAAGTGGAAGACCCTATTGCCGTTAAAATCCTTAAAGGAGAAATAAAAGAAGGTAATCTTGTAGTTGTTGATTACGATGAGTCAGTCGGTATTACTTTTGAAGTAAAAGAAAAAATAACTTCTTATGGATAAAGTGCGGAACTTTTCAATCATTGCCCACATTGACCACGGAAAATCAACCCTTTCTGACCGTTTCCTTGAGCATGGTGGACTTATTATCAAAGGAGAACAGATCCTTGATAGCATGGAGCTTGAGAAAGATCGGGGTATTACCATAAGAGCTCATCCGATCACCCTTAATATTAGAGTAAATGGCAGTGATTATGTTTTTAATTTAATTGATACACCAGGTCATGTGGATTTTTCTTATGAGGTTTCAAGAAGTTTAAAAGCATGTGAAGGTGCAGTCCTTCTTGTTGATGCAACGCAAGGAGTTGAAGCACAAACTATTGCAAATGCCTACCTTGCACTTGAAAACGACCTTGTAATCATCCCTGTGGTGAATAAGATAGATGTAAAAGACGCTGACATCGAAGGAACAGTTAGCGAAATTAAAAATATTCTTGGTTTCAAAGACGAAGACATCCTTAAGATCAGCGCCAAAACTGGTGAAAACGTTCCCAAACTCATCGAAGCAATAGTTGATAGAATTCCACCACCAAGTGGATCAGAAAATGCTCCTTTAAAGGCACTTGTTTTTGATTCCCATTTTGATACCTACAAAGGTGTCATTGTTTATGTGAGAGTAAAAGATGGCACAATCAAAAAAGGTGATAGAATTAAGTTTATGTCAAACGGATCGGAATTCGAAGTTGAGGAAGTTGGTATTTTCAGACTCAAAATGGAACCTATTGATGAACTTAAGGAAGGAATGGTTGGCTATTTTGCTGCACTAATAAGAGACCCACTTGATGTTCAGATTGGTGATACGGTAACAAATGCCTTTAGACCTGCCGATACTCCAATTCCTGGTTTTAGAAAGAATGTTCCAATGGTTTTTGCAGGTATTTTCCCTTTGAATACAAATGAATTTGAAGATCTAAAGAAATCACTTGAGAAGCTTCATTTAAACGATCCTGCCTTTACCTTTGAACCCGATACTTCAGAAGCACTTGGTTTTGGCTTTCGTTGTGGTTTTTCTGGATTACTTCATATGGAAATTACCATTGAAAGACTTAAGATTGAATTTGGGCAAGATATTATTGCAACCGTTCCGAACGTAGAATACGAAGTTGTTTTAAGAGACGGAAGAACGGTTTTAATAGATAATCCCAGCAAGTTTTTCGATCCTTCAAAAATACTTGAAATTAGAGAGCCAATAGTAGATGCTTCTATTATGGTCCCTCCAGATTTTATTGGTAATGTTATGGAACTTTTGAATACAAGACGTGCAACTTATAAGGATATGCTTTATCCTGAAGAAAAAAGGGTAGTGATAAGATTTGAGGTGCCCCTTCAAGAGATCATCACAGATTTCTTTGATGCCCTAAAATCAGTAACAAGAGGTTATGGGACGTTAGATTATGAGTTTATCGGGTTTAAAAAAGCAGATATCGTTAAGGTAGATATTCTAATCAATAAAAAGGTAGTTGATGCCTTATCTTTTATGGCGCATGAGGATAAAGCCTATTATGTTGCTCGTTCTATGCTTGAGAAGATGAGAAAGGTTATTCCACGTCAGATGTTTGAAGTAAATTTGCAAGCCGCAATTGGAAGTAAAATTATCTCAAAGGAGAGAATTGTGCCTTACAGAAAAGATGTTTTAGCAAAATGTTATGGTGGAGATGTTACACGAAAGAAAAAACTCCTTGAGAAACAAAAAGAAGGCAAAAAGAAAATGAAAATGATCGGTAATGTAGAAATCCCTCAAGAGGCATTCTTTTCAATTCTCTCTGTAAAAAGTAGTGAAAAAACAGACTAACTTCGAAGGTATTGGCATTTACATCCACTACCCTTTTTGCGTAAGTAAGTGTATTTACTGTGATTTTACTTCTTTTACTTTAGATAGAGTTGCAGAGTCAAAGTATTTTTCATACCTAAAAAAAGAAGTAGATTTGTTTTTGGATAAATTTCCCGATAGCGCAAAATTCTTTGTTGAAACACTTTACATTGGTGGGGGCACTCCAAGTCTTACTGACATAGACAAGTTTTCAGATTTTATACATTTTTTAAAAAATAGATTTGATTTTTCAAAACTTAAAGAATTTACAATTGAGGGAAATCCAGAGAGTATTAGTAAAGATAGGTTTTTAGTTTTTAAAGAACTCGGTGTAAATAGGGTGAGTATGGGGGCACAGAGTTTTAATGATACAACATTAAAATTACTTGGAAGAAGGCATGAAGCAAAAACAATTGAAGAAAAATTCAATTTGCTAAGAACCCTTGGGTTTTCTAACATTAATATCGATTTAATTTTTGCTTTACCAAATGAGGATTACAAAATGCAAACTTACTCTATAAAAAAGGCAATTGCTCTTAATCCGGAGCATATTTCTTTTTATTCGCTTATGCTTGAAAGAGGCACACCTCTATATAAAGCAAGACATCATTACGCTTTTGTTGATGATTCTGTATGGCTTAAAGAATACTTTTTAGGTAAGAAAATGTTT
>JAINCR010000054.1 GCA_036574215.1 Caldisericaceae bacterium | reverse complement strand
ATGGTCTTAAAAGGTTATCTGAATACGGTTGGAGTTTCTGTATTTCTTTAAAGAAAGGAAGTTGTAGCGCTTCTTTTAAACTCATTTCGTTTATATTTCCCTGTGAAAGATGGATAAATGCACACGGTTCTATACCACCATCTGCTGTAATATGGATATAACTTCTTCCACCTGCAATACAACCATCTGTGTAAGGGCCGTCATTCCAAAAATCCGCTGCAAAAAGTGGTTTTCTAGATCTTATCTCATTTATTCTCTTATAAGACATAAGCCCTCCTTTCAACTTCTTGTTATAAATTATACTTCTAATATTCCCTTTTGTCAAATGAATTTTGCAGTTTTCTAATTTGCTGTTTCGCTTTTAAGTTCTTTTGGGTTTGGTATGTTATCGCTATCAAATGCGCCAAGGAATTGTGCGTAATATAGTTCAGCATAGAAGCCATTTTTCTTTAGTAGTTCTTCATGACTTCCCTGTTCTATAACTTTTCCATTATCCATTACGAGTATATTTTTGGCATCCCTAATCGTTGAGAGTCTGTGGGCAATGACAAAAGAAGTTCTCCCTTTCATGAGTTTTTCCATTGCCTTTTGGATGAGTTTTTCTGTTCTTGTATCAACATTGCTTGTTGCTTCGTCTAATATGAGCACAGTCGGATCAATAAGAAACGCACGGGCAATAGTGATAAGTTGTTTTTCACCTGAAGATATGTTTGAAGATTCTTCATTTATTACGGTGTCATATCCATCGGGTAGACTCCTTATAAACCTATCTGCATATGCAAGTTTTGCTGCATTTACTATTTCTTCAAAAGTTGCATTTTCTTTTCCGTATGCAATATTTTCTTTTATAGTCCCATTGAATAACCAAGTATCCTGTAAAACCATGCCAATATTTCTTCTTAAGCTTCCTCTCTTTATGTGTCTGATATCAACGCCGTCAAAGGTAATTTCTCCACCTTGAATCTCATAGAACCTCATAAGTAAGTTTACAAGTGTTGTTTTTCCTGCACCTGTTGGCCCAACGATTGCAATTGTTTCTCCTTTGTTTACTTTAATACTCAGCCCTTCGTAGAGAGGTTTTTCTTTTGTGTAATTAAAATACACGTTGTTAAAAGCAATACCCCCTTGAGGTTTATTGAGGATTATTGCATCCTTACTATCACTTTCTTCCTCTTTCTCATCAAGAACATTAAAAACCCTTTCTACACAAGCAATTGTTGATTGAAAGATATTAGAAATATTTGCAATCTGGACAATCGGTTGAGAGAATGATCTTGAATACTGTATAAATGCCGTAATATCTCCAAGATTTAGGACGTTATGGGTAACAAAAATTCCACCGAATACTGCGATAAAGACGTATGCAACATTACTAATAAAGTTTGTAGCAGGCATCATAATTCCTGTTAAGAATTGTGCTTTCCAGTTTGCAGAATAGAGGTCATTATTGATGTTCTCAAATTTGTTTATAGAGTCCTTTTCTCTATTGTAAGTTTTCACAATTACGTGCCCTGTATACATTTCTTCTGCGTGTCCAAGGAGTCTTCCAAGATGTTTTTGTTGATCAGCAAAAAATTTCTGAGAGTATTTGATGATTAACGACATAAGAATGGTATAAATAGGTAAACTTAGAATTGAAATAATAGTGAGTTTTCCACTAATTGTAAACATCATTACCAAAAATCCAACCAACTGCGTAATTGAAATGATTACTTGTGTAATACTCTGCTGTAAGGTGTTTGATACTGTATCAAGGTCATTACTCATTCTGCTTAAAATATCACCTGTAGAATGGGTATCATAAAACCTCATAGGAAGGTTCATAAGTTTATTGAAGAGTTCCTTCCTCATAGAGTAAGTAATCTTCTGTGAAACATCTGACATTATATACTGAACAATAAAGGTTAAAAATGCACTTAAAAAGTATAATAAAACAAGTAGTAGTAATATCTTACCAATACTATCAAATGGAATCTTGCCGCCGTTTTTTCGAATGATTTCAAGTGCTCTTGTGAGGCCAGTTTGGGAGAAATTTAAGTTTTTCATTGTAGATGTGGAATTTCCCATGAGTTTTGAGAATTCTGTAAGAGGCAATGAACTACTTAAATTTATGATTTCTTGAACAACTTCTGCTCTCTTATTGTAATTTGAGATGGTATTTACAATTGGATAACTTACAAAAGTAGTTAGCGCATTAAATTGTTCTTCGGTTAGTTTTGCCTTTCTTAAAAATTGCTTTAAAACTTCTATTTTGGCATTCTCTTTTGCCTTTTGTATTGCTTCGTTTACGAGATTTTCAGGGACATTTTTCCCTTCAAACTGTTTTCTAACTTCTAATTCTGCCTTATTTTCGTAAGATAGTTGGGTATTTTTTAATTCAGTTAGCAGTTTGTTTATCTGTGGAATGGCTTTAGTCTGTGCTTCAGAAATGTTTGTAACAAGATTTTTTGCAATAAAACCATTTGTAATTTCATTAATTGCATTTCCACTAATTCTTGGCCCAAAAACAGCAAAAACAGTGCTTACCATAGCAAGTAAAAGAACAAAAATAATTCTTCCAAGTTGCGGCTTTAGATATCTTATAAACCTTTTTGTGCTACCCCAAAAATCTCTGGGTTTTTCAACTGCACTTCTTAGTCCGCTTTGCCCTCCGCCCATGAGCATTGGGCCCATTTTTTGTTGATCACTTTTCTTTTCACTCATACTGGTTCCTCCCTTGTAAGGTCTTTAGAGGATAGTTGTGAGTTTACAATTTCTCTGTAAATTTCGGAGGTTTCCATCAATTCTTTATGTGTGCCTATGCCTTTTATCTTACCTTCATCAAGAACTATTATTTTATTTGCTCTCATTATGCTTGCAACCCTTTGAGCAACAATAATTGTCGTTGCATTTTTAAGAATTTCATTTAATGCAAGTCTAACTTTTGCTTCGGTTTTAAAATCAAGCGCAGAAAAACAATCGTCAAAGACAAAGATATCACCCTTCCTTAAAATGGCTCTTGCAATGGAAATCCTCTGTTTTTGACCGCCCGAAAGATTAGTTCCCCCTTCTGAAATTACTGTATCATACCCTAAAGGTAATTTCTCAATAAATTCGTGTGCTTGGGCAATTTTACTTGCTTCAATGATTTCTTCATCTGTTGCTTCGGGATTTCCTATTTTTATATTTTCTTTTACTGTTCCTGTAAAAATTACAGCCTTTTGTGGTGCAAAACTAATTTTCTTTCTCAATTCTTCTTGTGGTATTTCCCTTACATCTACTCCGTCTATAAGGATACTACCTTCAGTTACATCGTAAAGTCGAGTAATGAGATTTAATAGAGTTGATTTACCACTACCTGTTGTCCCAAGTATTCCTACTACTTCGCCTTTTTTTGCTTCAAAAGTGATTTTACTTAAAACTGGTTCTTCTGCATGTAGGAATTTGAAACTTACGTTGTTAAACTTAATATTACCCTTCTCCTCTTTACTAAAAGTTTTTGCGTTTTCTATATCTTTTATCTCGATTTTTGTGTCTAAAACTTCTACAACTCTTTCGCTTGCTGCAACTGCACGTGGAAACATAACAAATAGCATTGTAAAGAAGATAATACTCATAAGTATCATGGAAGCGTATTGTATAAAGGCGATCATTGCACCTAAGTTCACGTTTCCTGCGTTAAGTCCTATCGTGCCAAACCACAGAATTGCAATAATGGCAAGATTCATACTTACCATTGCAAGTGGCATTAAAATCGACATAATTCTATTTGCCTTAATATAGGTGTTTGTAACATCAAGGTTTGCTTTATCAAATCTGTTTTTTTCGTATTCAATTTTGTCGAATGCTCTAACCACTCTAACGCCAATTATGTTTTCTCTTAATACTTTATTAATTTTGTCTATTTGCTTTTGTATCTGCAAGAAGAGCAAAGTGATTGGTCTTATGAGGATAGCAATGAGAACAAAAACTATAACAACCGTTATAATCAACACCTTTGTAAGGTATGGACTGAGACTGTAAGCTAATATTATTGCATCAATACCAGTGAAGATTGAATTTGGAAGCATCATTATGAGCATTCTTGTTGACTGTTGAATTTGCACAACGTCGTTTGTTGTTCTTGTTAAAAGGGTGGACGCCCCGAATTTGTTAAATTCATACAGAGAGAAATCTTCAACATGCTTGAAAAGTTTGCTTCTTACATCTTTACCAAAACTCATTGAGCTTATGGAAGAAAAGAGGTTTGCAATAATTGAAGCAACTATTCCTAAGCCTGCTACCAAAAGCATTAAAATTCCTTCTTTCCATATATAATTTACGTTACCTTGTAAAATACCGTTATTAATAATATTTGACATTAAAGTTGGCAACTCAAGGTTTGCTCTTACCTGGAAATACACAAATACAACCGCAAGGATAACATAAATGATATACCTTTTCATGTTGCCGTAAAGCCTAAAGAGAGCATTCAATTTAGCCTCCTAAAGACGTAATATTTAATAATTTAAACATCTTTTGTAATTATATGATAAAATTATTTTTTGTCAAGAGAAACCTTCTTTCTTTGCTTTTTTAAAAGGAGGTTTGTAAGGTGTTTGTATTTTGAAAATGTGTGCCTTAACCTTGATATTTCTAAAAAATTTTCTTTTCTAACTTTTCTTTAATCTCTTTGGGTAATTTCTCATAAAATTTTTGTGAAACTTTATAGAAAATCTGTTTATCGTAGAATTCTTTTTCTACATAACCTAATTTGATAAGTTCGTTTATTACTCTTGCACTATTAACACCCCTTATTTTATCAATCTCTTCTTTTGTTCTCTTCTTTTTAAGAAGCAGGCCAACCACTTCAAGTAAGTTTCTTGATAGCATAGTCTTTTTCTTCTTGATGAATTTTTCAAAGAAGGTTTTATATGATTCGTTTGGGACAAGGGAAACTCTATCCTTTTCATACTTCAAATTGATACCTGTTTCTTTTAAAATGTTTTCAAGTTCTAAAAGTAGGCTCCTCACACTCATTTTGTCTAGAGATAAAGTGAGAGAAATTTTTTCTATTTTTACAGGCTTTGCTGAAATAAAAAGTATCGATTCAATTGCATATATATATTTTTCTTTATCCATTTAACTTTAATATGATTGGCGAAAAACTGCCTTCTTGTGTAATTGTTAAAAACCTATTTTTTGCAAGTATAAGAACAGCAAGAAATGTAACAATTATTTCAAGTTTTGAAGTGCACTCTTCCATCAGCTTTTTAAAATCTATCTCAAGATGAGTTTTAAGTTTTTCTTTAAGTTTCTCCATGACTTCTATAAGAGAGATGTTGTTGTTCTCTATAACACCTTTTTCATAGTAGTTCTCTCTTTCAAGTATCTCTTTTACTATTTTTGAAAGTCGGTTAAGTGGAATCTCGTTTGAAGAAACTTTTTCAATAAAAGCGCTTCTTTCTATCTTATCTTTGAAAGTTTTTTCAAGTATTTCAACAATTTCAATTACATCACTTTCATTCTCAAAATTTTTCTTTTTGGTGGTATTTAAGCCAAAAAGGTATAGAAGCATTTCTGACTTAAGCTCAATTAGTATCGCTATTGTAAAAACTTTTTCTTCAAGGTTTTCAATATCAAGGTTATTTAACTCTTTATTAATTAGTTCAATTAGTGAAACTTTAAGAAGTATTTTTTTATTTCTTTTAGCTTCGTCTAATAAGTCTAAAAGCATCATTTTAGGTTCATTTTCTGTAGTGCTTCTTCAAGAGTGGCGTTTGCTACTTCTGAAGCAGTTTTACTACCAGTCTCAAAAATATCAATGACGGTGTCTAAATCCTTTTTTAAAGCTTCTCTTTTTTCTCTAATACCTTTCAATCTTTCGTTAAGTTTTTTTGCAAGATTTTTTTTGCAGGCAACGCATCCAAGAGTGCCATTCTTACAGTCTGTTTCGATACTTGTTGCTTCTTCAGGGTTAAAGATCTTATGATATGTGAAAACAGTGCAGATTTCTGGATGTCCTTTATCGTGTAATCTAATTTTTTGCGGGTCTGTTATTGCACTCATTATCTTTTTGGTTGTTTCTTCCTCTGTATCACTTATCTTTATATCGTTATCTAAACTTTTTGACATCTTTTTGCCATCTATCCCTATCACATTTGGAAAATTTGTAAGTAATGCCTGGGGTTCTACAAAAAGGTCTCCGTAAAGAAAATTGAATCTTCTTACCATTTCTCTAGTCATTTCAAGATGTGGAAGCTGATCTTTACCAACTGGGACAAATTTTGCCTTGTATAAAATAATATCAGATGCCATAAGGACTGGATACCCAAGCAAACCATAAGACGCATTTTCTGAAAGCGCAAGATCTCTTATCATTTCTTTTACTGTTGGATTTCTTTCAAGCCAAGATACAGGAACAATCATCGAAAGAAGTAAATGTAAATATGTATGAGCAGGCACCTTTGATTGAATAAATAAAGTTGCCTTGTTTGGGTCAACTCCTGAAGCAAGCCAGTCAAGCATTACCTCGATACGGTTTTTTTTGAAATCGGATACATTTTCATAATTTGTCGTTAAAACATGTAAATCAGCAATAAAAAAGTAGCTTTTGTAGTTTTCCTGTAATTTTTTTAAATTGTCAATAACTCCTACAAGATGGCCTATATGGAGTGGTCCTGTTGAACGCATGCCTGTAACTACAACATCCATTTTACCCTCCTTAAGGTATAAGAAATTTAAGAATAGGTCCTGCAATTTGCATTAAAAGTTGATCAAATTTAAATATAGGAATTGCAAGTAGTATGACAAGGAAAATTATTCCGTAGTAGTTTAGAGCATCATCATAAATGAAACGTAAGGGGTTTTTTGTTAACGCAAAAACAATTTTCGATCCGTCAAGTGGAGGAATAGGAATTAGATTAAAAATGGCAAGATAAATACTTAACATAATTGTGTATTGGATTAAACTTATGAAATAACCAAGATACGATAGCGCAAAGGGGCGTGAGATCATAAATCTGTAAATAAGGGAAAACACTCCTGCAATAAGAAGATTTGCAAAAGGACCTGCAAGGGAAACGATGATCATCCCTTTTTTAAGGTTTCTGAGTGCAGTAAAATCAACTGGAACTGGTTTTCCCCAACCGAAACGGAATATTACAAGAGATAAAAGTCCAATTGGGTCAATATGCCTTAACGGGTTTAAAGATAGCCTTCCTTCTTCTTTTGCTGTTGTATCTCCTAATTTGTATGCTGCATACGCATGGCCAAACTCATGAATTGTAAGTGTTATAAGCACTGCAGGTATCAGTATAATCAAGCTTGCTAACACATCTTTAATATTTGTTAAATCCATATTTTCATCTCCATACTTAGTATTTATTTTTTTCATTATACATAAGTTTTTGAAATTTAAAAATTTTAAGTTAGTTAAAAGCATTTATTTGAATAGTTTAGAGCTTAATGAATTGTGGGGAGTTAATTTTACCTTACTTTATTTGTTTGCACTAAAACAAAAATAAAGACAGGGTCTTGAGAATTGAAAAAAGATAAGTTCCTCTCATCAATCTGACGAGGTGCTAACCTCCCACAAAATATTATAAGAAATTAAATTAATTATTCCAAAAACACCTATTACAGGATCTTTAAAAAATGTATAGGGAAATATATGGAAAAGTATTCTAAGATTAGAATTATCGTTGTTTATTTAAAACTTTTCAGGAATATCAGATTTGCTTTCCTTAAGCCTTTCTGTATATAATTACATCCAATGTAATTAGTAGTGCTGATATGAGTATAAATGTTGCCACTTCTCCATTTGCCGTCCAAATGGGATAGTAAGAGAGAATGATATATTCAAGAACAAAAACTCCCAAAAGAAGAATAAGAAAGTAAGTAATTTTCATTCTTGAA
>JAINCR010000053.1 GCA_036574215.1 Caldisericaceae bacterium | reverse complement strand
ATGCATTTATCCAAAAGTTTGATTCGGGAGGGAAGTTCCTTTCAAAAATAGGTGGCAATGCAACAAAAATACCTCAGCAAGATGGCACATTCCTTACCCCCGGAGGGTTTGCAGTAGACGGTGATGGTAATATTTTTGTAATTGATTCAGGTTATTTCTATAGTCCTGGGAATCCTTTTGGTTATCCTGTAGGAGTTAGATTAACCAAATTTGACTCTACTGGAAAATTCGTTGCTAAAAAAGATTATGATGTTAACGAAAAAGGTATACTAATGAACCCTTGGAGTGCCTGTGAAGATTCCAAAGGTAATATCTGGGTTACGAGTTGGACGAACTTCAATGATGCTGGGGAGGTTGATGTATTCACCCCTGATGGAAGATTTATAAAAGCAATTAGAGGAATAAGTGACCAAGAACCATTCAAGGCAATAGGAGGAATTGCTTCCGACGGTAAAGGAAATATTTATGTCGGTTTAGGTGATTATATTGCAAAGTTTGATGAGAATTTTAATTTTGTGGCTAAAATTGGTGAAAATAAAGTATCAAACGTTTTTCAAATTGTTGTTGATGCCCATGATAATATTTGGGCTGCAAGTAATGGGACACAATCCATTGTAGGCTTTAAGGGAGATGGCACTCTTATCAGTCAATTTTCTACGGCGCATGCACCTAACGGCCTTTATGTTGATACTGCAGGGAATTTTTATACGACAGCTACTGATACCAATGAGGTTTATGTTTACTCTTCAACGGGGAAATTGATAAAATCTTTTGGAGGAGGAGGTAGAAGCCTTGGCAAATTCTGGGTGCCTTATGGGATTATTGTTGACAAAGATGGGAATGTTTTAGTTTCTGATACTGAAAATGGAAGGATACAGGCTTTTAAGGCTAACACATTTGAACTGTTATGGTCAACTCCAAGAGAGTTTTATGAACCTACCATGCTTAATTGGACTAAAGACGGGAAACTACTTGTAGCTGATTGTTTCCATAATGTTGTCCATATTTTGAGCACTACTCCCCCAGCAATTCCTAAATACAACTTTAAGGTTACAACTTCTGCTTCTAAAATTGAAGTGAAGGCAGGTGGTTCTGCTAACTTCAATCTTGTTATTAAAAACCTCGGGAGTTCTAATGACTCATATTCAATAAAAGTAGAAAGTAAACTACCTTCAGATTGGAGTGTTTCTTCTATTCTTGATAAAGCCGACATTAAGGCTAATGGTCGAATCATAATCCCTGTAAGTGTTACAACTTCACCTTCTGCAATGCCTAAAGATGAAGGAAAAATAACTATCACTATAACATCTCAAGGGGATCCAAATCTTATTTCTACTATTGAAGTTACAGTTGCTATACCTGAAGCTCCCCCCGTAAATGTTTATTTAAAGGGAGAAAAAATAGCCCTTAACCAAACCTCTGTTGTTGAAATAACTACCGAAAAAGTTGAAGGATTATATGGCATATCAATTGTATTGAGCTATGATAAAGATGCTTTGAAAGTGGAAAAAGTAGAGGCAGGAGGTATTTTAGGGAACGATGCAATCTTCCTTGAAAACCATGAGAAAGCAGGCACTATTGTTATTGGTTACACTCTAAAAGGTAAAGTGA
>JAINCR010000052.1 GCA_036574215.1 Caldisericaceae bacterium | reverse complement strand
TTCTAATGATTTTATCTTTTTTGTCAAGAGGCAGTATAGTTTGTTATATGTTTTTGATACTATAAATAAAAAAGTTAAAGCTTGAGTCAATCAAAACCTATTGATTACATAATTGCATAGGCAATTTCTTAATTATTTTTCTACTTTCCATCCATTGAATTTAAAATTCATCTCTTTATTAGATACCCAATAGCATGCTAACAGTTTCAGGAGAGGATCTTTCTTTCTCTGTATCAAAATCTCTCCCTCTAAGGGCAAGATATGCATACTTCAACCTTCCTCTCAAAAATCCATAGGCAATGATTGAACGGACTAAGTGTTCAGGTTCAGGTTCTATTCTTAATACATTGAAAGGTGAAGGATCATGTTTTTCTCCTGTAGGTGGTACACGAGAACGCTTGCAAAAAGTCTCGATTTCTTTTCTTCCTTCATCCCAGTAAACCGACATCAAAGTCATTATGAAATCAGATTGATTAAGCACCTTGCCTTTGGAATTAATTCTCACAAAAATCTCTGCTACCTCTTCTAAGTCTACTTGAGAAGATAACTCAATTGACTGAATCTTGTAAGATAAGATGTTATACAACCTTTCTATGTTTTGAGCGATAGCATTCTCATCAAAGCTAATGCCATTTTCTTTAAATTTTTCAAATAGCGCATTTATAAAAGAAAACGCAGCATTGCTTTCAAATATAGTGGTTATATCTGAAATCCATTTAGGGTCTTTTTCTATAGCAGCATCTGAAACTTCAAATTTTTCTTCAAAAGGGTTGAATGCGATTTTTATAAGCCTTTCATTAAAATTCTTTTTCAAAACCTCTTTTCCTTTTATTACAGAATAAAGAGATGTGAGTCTTTGTTGCCCATCAATAACAACATATTTCGGGTTTGCAGTATGATTTTGAGTAATTGGTTTTATTGGTGTGCCTTCATAAATCTCCCATAGAATAAGTATTCCAATCGGCATACCTTTGAAAAGTGAGTCAAATAGATCCCTTACCTTGACATCGTTCCAAACAAAAGGTCTTTGTAATTCAGGTAACGCAATTAAACCTGAGTCAATGTACTCTACAAGTTGAGAAATTGTAAATTCTGAAGACTTAAATAATACTTTAGATTCCATTATTTAGGACCCCCTTTAAGCTAAATTTATTTCTTCTTAATTTAAATACATTTAACGCAAAATTTACCAAATTTTAAACTAAATAATTCAAATGTAAGTGCAGGATCTCCATACATTTTATAAATAATGGCAATATTTGGAAAATTCGTAAACCTTTCTAGGAAGGATTTTATAGTTATACAAAATTGATGAAGCTTTTGGAAAATAAATTGCTTTTTCATATAATTGTTTTAAAGGAGGAACTAATGAAGAGAAAGATAAGTTTTGCGAAAATTTTCATCTTAGGCCTTGGGTTCTTTGGCATTTCAATTATTTGGTCGCTTTACAACGCCGACGTTCCACTTATTCTCAATTTACGTTATCACCTTTCTTACTACTTAATCGGATGGGTAATGAATCTCGATAACATCCTTGCAATTACAATCATTCCACTTGTAGGGGCATTCTCAGATAGAATAAACACCAAAATTGGGAAAAGGATGCCTTTTATTATAACAGCGCTACCAATTGGAGCGATATTTTTTATCCTTCTTCCTTATGTATCAAATCACTATTCATTTTACGTATTTTTTACCACACTTTTCTTGATGAATTTCTCGATGGCAGTAGCTAGAGCGCCAGTAATTGCGCTTATGCCAGATGTTGTTCCATCAGAGGAAAGATCACCTGCAAATGGAATAATAAACTTTATGGGTGGCTTTGGATCATTACTTGTATATTTCCTTTTAGGAAGAATTTCTTCAGTTAATAGACAGTTAGGTTTTGGGCTTGCAAGTTTAATTCTTGTAGTATCTGTTATAATACTCTTTATTTCAATAAAAGAAAAAAGGGATGCTATTTATGCACCAGAAACAAAATCAACTGAGCCAGTTTTTAAACAAATTGGCAAATTATTCAAAAAAGAAAACTTTAACCTTCTTTTTGTGCTTTTATCAATACTGTT
Organism: Caldisericaceae bacterium; assembly: GCA_036574215.1. NCBI lineage: Bacteria > Pseudomonadati > Caldisericota > Caldisericia > Caldisericales > Caldisericaceae > Caldisericaceae bacterium. Next base: position 8,789 of record JAINCR010000052.1, on the reverse strand, counting down.
TTGGTTTATTGCATTCAACTCAGTTGAAACATTTTATGTTGTATACATGGTAAAAGAAACAGGTCTTGCAGGAGAAACTGCTGAAAAATTAGCCAAATTTAATTTAGGACTGTTTTCGCTTTCTTTTATGATTTTTGCTCTTCCATCTGGGTATATTGCAAAAACTCTTAAAAGAAAATACACAATTCTTACAGGCTTATTTGGACTAATTATTGTTTTTGGATTGATTACTATTTTAAAAAGTGTTTCTTTGCATAAATATCTTTTCATAGTCGGCGGAATTTGCTGGGCGCTTGTCAATATAAACTCGCTTCCAATGGTGCTTGATTTAGGAACCTTAGAAACGCAAGGCACACATACTGGTTTTTATTACTTTTTCTCTCAATTTGCAAATATTGTTGCACCTCCATTGGCTGGTTTTATATCAGATAAAGCACACACTACCTTTGTAATATTTCCATTTGCGATTGTATTTATCACAATTGCAATAATTCTTATGTTTAATGTAAAAGGAGGAGAAGCAATTGAAAATAATAGGACATAGAGGTTGTATTTACGAAGTAGAAAATACGTTGAATAGTTTTGAAAAGGCTTTTGAATTAGGAGCAGACGGAATCGAAATTGATACCCAATCTACCTTAGATGGAACTATTGTAGTATCGCATGATGAAAACCTAAAAAGACTTATAGGATATGACTTTAATATAAGACAACATACTTTCTTAGAGCTTTCTAAAATTAACATTAACGGAAACACTGTTCCAACACTTACCAGCATTTTGGAAATTGCGAAGTCTAAAAATAAAATCGTTGATGTTGAACTTAAGAACCCAAAAGATCTAAAAAAAGTTGCTAATATTGTTAAAAACTTCAATTTTGACTTATTTTTTATTTCTTCCTTTTATCATGATGCAATTTTTGAAGGAAAAAAAGTATTCAATAACTTACAATTTGCTTACCTTTATTATCATAAACCCAAAGATGTCTTGCAGTATGCAAGAGAAATTGATTTTTTAAAACCTAACATTGGATACCTAACAGAGGACTATAAAGCATTTTCATCTATAACCATTCCCTGGACAGTTAACGAAGCAAAAGAATTTGAATTAGCAAAATCAATAGGTGTATATGCAATCATAACCGACGTAGTTGATACAATGCGCAATTTAGACAATAAAGTAGTAAATGAACAAAACATTTACATTACGTATTTAAAAAGCATGATAGTAAAGAATGAAAGTTCGTTAAACGAGGGTAGACTTACAATTTTTAATAAAATAGCTAATTTACACATAGAGGGAATATTACTAAATGATAAATTAGTTGATATAGGGAAAAGTTATCCGTTTGTATTTGCTGTAGGCGAGAAATTAACAATAATTACCCAAAAAGTTGAAAACAGTAGTGTTCTAACAATAATAACTAAAGAGATAGGCAAAGTCTCTGTTAAAGTAACCGAATTATTTGAATCTTAAGTGAATTGTTCATTTAAAAGGCAAGGAGGAACCGAGAAGGATTTGTAAAAACTAATTAAAAGTAAAAGATCTTTAGTTAAATTGTTTGAGTAAAACAAAACACTATTATACTTAAAATATGAAACTTGTTATTGTTTCAAATAGATTACCTGTTCACTTAACAGAGGAAAAGGAAAAAAAGATTTTTAAGCAAAGTCCTGGTGGGCTTGTGCAAGGTTTAAGCTCCTCTATTGGAACAATTCTAGAAATTACTAATTCAAAAGAATTCTACTGGGTAGGATGGCCTGGTGAAACAGTTTCTTTAGAAGAACAAGAGAGTGTAAAAAACTACCTATTTGAAAATTTTAATGCAATTCCTGTTTTCTTAACAAAAGAAGAAATGGACGATTTTTATTTAGGTTTTTGCAATACTTCTCTTTGGCCAATATTCCACTCATTTACATCGTATGCAAAATTCTTTAACGAGCAATTTAATTCTTATATAGAAGTCAATAAAAAGTTTGCATCCACTCTTGTCAATATTTTAGAAAAAGACGACATTGTATGGATGCATGATTACCATTTAATGCTATTGCCATACTTTCTAAAAAAGAATAACACTTCAGTAAAAGTAGGTTTCTTTTTACACATTCCTTTTCCTTCGTACGAGATATTTATTCAAATCCCAAAGAAAATGAGAGAAAAAATCCTTGAAGGGCTCCTTAATGCAGATCTAATAGGGTTCCACACCCATAGATACCGTGAAAATTTTATTAAGACAGTTAGGAATAGTTTACCTATTGAAGAAGATGGAGGCACAATAATTTACAACGATAGAGTAAGCCGCACAGGTGTTTTCCCAATAAGTATTGATTTTGATAGATATGCAAACGCTAAAGACAATCCAAAGGTGAAAGAAAATTTACAAAAGCTAAAAGGGGAGATCTATGGTAAAAAGGTAGTGTTATCTATCGATAGACTCGATTACTCAAAAGGCATAGTCAATAAACTACGTGCAATTGAAAGATTCTTAGAAAAATACCCCGAATTTCAAAAAAACATTATATTCATTGTAGTTGTTGTTCCATCAAGAATTGGTGTAGATAAATACAATGAAACAAAAGAATACATCGAATATTTAATTGGAAAAATAAACGGCAAATTCGGAGAAATTGGATGGGTTCCTATAAACTATCTTTTTAAGAATTTGCCTTTTGAAGAACTTGTGCCACTTTATATCATTGGTGACGTTTTGCTTGTAACGTCACTTGCAGACGGCATGAATCTTGTATCAAAAGAGTTCCTTGCAACTTCTAAAGATGGCGTTCTTATTTTAAGTGAATTAACAGGTGCAGCAGAAGACTTAAGAGATGCGATGATAATTAGCCCTAATGATATTGAAGATATTGCAGATAAATTAAAAATTGCATTACAAACCGATAAAAAAACTCAACTGGAGAATAACAGAAACGCAATTGAATATCTTAAAAAATACGATATAAAAAAGTGGACCACGAGTTTCCTCACAGAGTTATCACAAACAGTAAATTTTAATCCTATCTATTTAAACTCAGAAGAAAAGGAAAATATTATAGAAAATTTCGTCAAAGCCCAAAAGAAAGCCTTAATATTAGACTATGATGGAACCTTAGTTCCCTTTAGCAACTTAAGAGAGAAAACTTTTCCAGGTAAGGATTTAGTAGAACTATTAAAAGATTTTGTTAAAAATGATACCTATATTGCAATTTCAAGTGGAAGAAGAAAAGAAAGTTTAGAGCAATTTTTTAAAAACTTTCCTATTACATTAATTGCAGAGCATGGAGCATTTGTAAAAGAGCCGAACACGGATTGGAAAGAAGCTTTCGACTGGGTAGATACCTCATTTAAGGAAAAAATTATTGATATCCTAAATCTTTATAAAGACAGAGTGCCAGGTGCAGAGATAGAAGAAAAACAATTTTCAGTTGTCTTCCATTATAGAAATGCTAAAAAGGAAATTGCTCTTCCTGCTTCAAGAGAACTATACGACATTCTTGTTCAACTTACTGCTAACACAAACGCCCTTGTTTTAAAGATAAACAATGGAATTGAAATAAAACCACAAGAAATTAATAAGGGGATTTTTGTTTCTCAAGTTGCAAAAAGAGGATACGATTTTATTCTTTTTGCAGGTGACGATTCTGTAGATGAAGAAGCCTTCAAAGTCTCAAATAAATACGGTTATTCAATAAGAGTTGGTAAAACAAACTACACTAATGCTAAATACTATGTAAACTCAACTGAAGAACTCGTAAGTTTCCTAAAAGTTCTTTTAAATTCAATTTCAAAGAAAGAGAAAGGTTCCTATATAAAAAATTTAATTAAAAGACTACTAAAACTAACCTAAAAGCTCTTAAATTTTTATTCATGAAGTAGTTTTTCACTTTTTTATCCATTCAATACGTGTTCTTCCAATTACAGAAACTACGATAGAGATTTGTTTATTAAAGTTTTTTGTAACTAAATTAATATGCCCACCGCCTTGAAATGGGTTACCTACGTTGTTAAAACTCAAATCAATATATAAGTTGGGAGGCGTACTATTTATTCCAAAAACAACAGATTCTGGAACATTTTTGCCAAAAGCCATAGGAAAACCTATATTTGGAGGAAGTTTTCTCTCAATTAACTTTCCTTTACCCAATACTAAATTTGCTTCCTCACTTGCCTCAATAATATACCTATTTTGACTTGGGTAAAATCTTATTCTAAAACGTGCTACACTGTCGGAACTATTTGTGATTGCAAGATTTTGGATGAGCAATATATCCTCCTGAAGCTGAACTGAAGCATTGTAAAGTGCATAGTCAACAAGAACGTTTGATAAAACTGGAACACCAATTGTTGTAAAGAATATAATTATTGTAATAACAACTATTAACTCTAAAAGAGTAAATGCACTATGTCTTTTCTTAAAAACACCCATTTTCAATTATAAGTTTAACAAAATATACACACTTTTAAAAACTTCTTAAAAAATCGTTATTTAATTACCACAACTTCTACCCTCCCAATTGGAGAGATAACAATTTTTTCTTGTTTTATACCATTGCCCAATTGAAGATAAATTTCTACAAAGCATGGTTGTGAATTAGCTAAATTAATAAACCGCCCAACACTATCAAAATTAAAAGATTGTGGAAAAGTAGTGCTTACTCCATTTACCTTAAGGTCGTAAATTTCTATGTCCAAGGGAAGATTCCTAATAACAACGTTTGTAATGTTTTCATCTTCTTGAACTTATAGGAATAATTATCAAGGAAAGTGATTTTGAATTTATCGTTTGTGCCATGAGTAATAGAAAGATTCTGTAATAGTAGTAAATCTTGTTGGAACTGTATAGTTGCATTTTCAATATGTCGCTTACCTGCTAAATCTGAAGCAAATGGCAAAACCAAACTCAAAAATACTGCAACGATTACTATCACTATAAGAAGTTCTAATAGAGTAAATCCCTTTTTACGGATTATTAAATTCATCGAAAGATATTTGCTCCCATGTAGAGTGCGATTCTTGAACTTCTCTAATGCTATTTTTTAGTGTAAAGGATTCTCCAGTAATATCTAGATTAGGCATATTTGTGATAGGCTGAAAGGTAATAGTATAACTACCACTTACGGTAATCTTTTCTTTTGTGACAATAGCCCCAGTTATACTAAAACTACCTGTTCCAAATTCCATTCCTCCAGTTGCATAGAATAAACCACTCAAATTACCGTTTCCATTGGATTTAATTATATCGCCATTAACAAGAATAGCAAGACCACCTTCGTTAGTTACGTTTGCACTTCCATTAATGGATAAATCACCATTAATAACAATTGCACCTTGGCAGTTAAAATTAGCATTTATTTTAATTTGCTCACCACTATCAATCATTCCGTTTCCGTTTCCACCATTTAAAGGACTGTCAGCATCTAAGTAATAAACAACCGCTTTAATATTGTCTCTTAAATTGTTAACCGTAATGGGATCCAATGTCAAAAATAACCCTGTTCCATTCATAAGATCGGAATAGAAGTTTTGAATACCATTTACAGTAGAAGAAACATCTTGTGCACCAAGGTACGACTGTATAATTGATTGCAATATCGGACTATTAGTATTTGGAAAACCGGTTACAGTTCCATTGTACGGAAACTGTCCTGTTTTAAACCTATTAGCTAATGCCTTGTAATACACAAGATCTAATTCAGGGAATCCTTTGTCTTGAACTTGAGTTTTAGAGCCTGTAACCTGTCCTTTGCCAACCCAACCACCTACTGATTCAAGATTACCATTTTGCACCCTTACTTTCGATGGAGAACTTCCCAAATCTACTATCCCACCACTGTATATACTCCCATCAATAGCTTTAGAATTACCACCAAACTCAATGTCATTTCCAGAAAATACAGCGTAGTTAAAGGCTTCGTTTTGATTTGTTGGATTGTATTGGTTTTTCTTTTCGTAAGTTATCCCATACTCTGTTTTAATAGCGCTTCTTGCCAATACTTTTGATTTTGCAGAGCTATCATAGATTGTCCCAAGCGCATATACCACAATGTATATGTGTTTTTCACACTCAACGCCAGTATCAGGATCCCATATGTCTTCGTCTCCTTTAGGTAATCTTTTAATCTTTACCCAATAGGTTGAATAAGGATTTGTTGAATAACCGTATTCCCCACAATCAACGACGTGGTTAGGAGCATTCTTAATAATTTCTTTTACTTTTGCTACTGTTAAATAGTGGTCAGTATCGGTAGGTAAAATAGTATTACTTGCAAAATCTGTATTACGGATATCAAATATTGCCTGCGAAAGACCTGCCTCTGCTACTGCCAGAGACCTTTTTGAATTTGCACTTGAAACAAGTATTTGGTTCTGAGGTATGACTCTTAAGATAATTCCTATGATTGATAGAAAAAGAGCAGAAGAAAAAAGCACTACCCAAACGAGGACAAATCCCTTTTTATAATTTTTATTCATTTTTATCCCTCCTTTCAAGGACAAAATTTTCATACCTTACGGATTTTCTTCAGGAGAGTTGCGTGAATATATAAGCGAAGTAAAGGAAACAATATTTTTTGCACCAAAATAACTAGTCTTTCCAACTATAATCACAACAACCTTACCACCTTGCCTTATAAAATAAAGTTTTACAATCTGGTTCATATCCTCAGTTATCGGTTGACTGCTTATTAAAGAAGGTGGGGTTGCTGTAAAGTCATTAGATATTTCTCGGTAAATAGCAAATTTTTGGGAGCCAGTTCCTTTAAGAATATACCTTACTTGTGTTCCACCAGATTTACTAAAGATAAGTTCTTCTTCCATTGTATTATCTTCAGGTTTTAAGATAATTGCACCCCCTTCTGGGTTACTTGATTCTCTGAAATCTTCAGTAATGCGGTCAAGTGCTAAACGGAAGTTTTGCTCAATAACAAGTTGTTGCTCGTAAAAGGCTCTTACAGTATAAAAACGGGAAAACGTTGCAAGAGCCATGATAATAACTATAATAACTATCGATAGAGATATTATCAATTCTAATAAAGTAAAACCGTTCCTTTTTTGCAAATCAAATTTAACTCCCTTTGGCACTTTTTAATGTAGTTACTGTTACGTTTTTTTCAACACCATTAACACTCCAATAAATAGTAACCGTAATTTCATAGATTTTATTTGATAAAGATGAAATACCCGGTGTTTTATCGACTATCACAACTCTACGGTAATAATGCGGGAAAACTTCCTTATGCAAAATAATTGTATAATCATAATACGTATAACCTGTAACAAGATCTGTTTGGAGAACAGGCTGAATTTCAATACTATTTGGTAGAATCAGTTCTGGTAGACTTTCTGAATTTTCCACATTAAGAATTTTTGTTATGTGCTCTATTCTATAAGATGTATCAACCTTGCCAGAGTCGTAAATAGCTGGGTTAGTATTTGTATCATGTGGATAATTAGGCGCAGAATAAGTTAATCCTGTTGGATAGTAACCACCTTTAACAAGCGAATCCAATACTGGCATAGAAAAATTCCTTAAATCTTCAAGTTCAAATTGCGCAAGGCTTTGACCAATAGCTTTATAATTTAATTGTTTTACAGAGCCGTAGTATGAGTAATATCCTCCAAGAAGGTAAATAACAGCAACAAAAAATACTGTTAATGCAACAATCACCTCAACTAAGGTAAAACCCTTTAATCCTTTTTTATTTGTAAACCCCCTGCCTATGTTATTCATATTAAATTTTACGACTTAAAAAAAATTGTCAAGAGATATCGAATAAAGATTGACAAATTTATAGAATTACCTACAAATTTAAAGAGTTATAAAAATCAAATTCTAAACTTTTTTAAAAAGTTCTTTATAGTCAAAAGCAGTCTCATAAATTTGCTTAACTAAACTTCTATCTAAAGGTTCTCTTGCTTCTATAGTATCTTTATTCTCATCTAAAAAAGCCATGTTTACAAATTTTTCAAGGTCGGGACTCTTTACCCTGTAATGTTTAAGAGACTCAAAAGCATCGACATTCTTAAGAAAATGGACAAGTCTTTCAATAGTTTTGGTAGGAGAACCTGTTGAAAACAACGCCTTACCTAATGCTTTTAATCTATCTGAATGAATGTCTTTTGTATGATATAAAAAAGAAGGAAGTAAGATTGCTAACCCTCTTCCATGTGAAATTTGAAAAAGACCTGATATGGGATGCTCTAATCTGTGCATGGGAAGCGGTCCTCTCCTTCCTGCATTGGGTATGCTAGAAAGTGCAAGTGCAGAAATCCAAGAGAGGCTTTCTCTTGCTTCTATATCACTTGGATTGTTGTATACAATTTCTCCAAAGTATAGTGCTTTTTTCATTAAAGCTTCTGAGATTGCATCAGAAACAGGTGCAGAACTTTTAGAAGATAGATAGCTTTCTAATATATGTGTAAACATATCTACAACGCCATCAATGGTTTGTTTTTTGGGGATTGTCAAGGTAAGAAGAGGGTCTATAATAGAAACTGTAGGGAAGAGTGCTCTATCAAATACACCTCTTTTATCTCTTGTTTTTGAGTTTGTAATTACAGCTGCTGCATCTAACTCAGAGCCTGTTGCTGCAACTGTAATCACTGCAAGTAGCGGAAGAGTGTTTCCTTTAATAGTGTATTTTGGTGGTCTTTCAAAATAATCCCAGGAACTTTTATTACTAACTGCAATCACTTTAATGATTTTTGCTGCATCAATAACACTTCCACCACCAATTGCAATAACAAAATCAACACCATTTTCTCTTGCAACTTTACCTGCTCTATCAACAGTATCAG
>JAINCR010000051.1 GCA_036574215.1 Caldisericaceae bacterium | reverse complement strand
TAGAGTCAAATTTGGTTAATCTAACTCCTACAGGATAACCAAAAGGATTCCCAGGACTATAGAAATAACCTGAATCAATTACAAAAATATTGCCATCACCGTCTACTGCAAACCCTCCGGGGGTAAGAAATGTCCCATCTTGCTGAGGTATTTTTGTTGCATTGCCACCTATTTTTGAAAGGAACTTCCCTCCCGAATCAAACTTTTGGACAAATGCATGCTTTGTTTTACCAAGACCTCTATCAATAACGTAAATGTTACCTTCTTTATCAACGGATACATCAAAAGGATAAACAAACTGCCCATCTCCTGAACCCATTCCACCAAACTTCAAAAGTGTTTTCCCGCTTTTATCAATCTTAAACACAGTGCAACTTCTCATATCAACAACAAACAAGTTACCATCTTTATCTACACACATTCCACCAGGATCTTTTACTTCTGTTTGTAAAATAGATTTAAAATTCCCATTTTTATCAAATACCTGAATTCTATGGTTCAATTGGTCAGAAATATAGACATTACCCTCTTTATCAACTGCAATACCCGAAGGACCATTGAACTGTCCGTCACTTTCTCCTTCTGTTCCTGCATTCAAAATCCAATTTCCTGTCTTATCAAATTTTGCCCAGTAGTTATTAAAGAAGTCTGCAATATAGAAGTTACCATCAGTATCTACAGCAATATCTGTAGGATACTGCAACTTTCCATCACCCACACCAAGTTCACCAAAAGTTAACTTATTCTGAAGATCTTTACTTAAAATATGGACCCTTCCGTAACTTGTATCGCATACTGCAATGTCTCCATCAGGAGTAATAACCATTCCCTGCATTGGGAAAGATAAGTCGCTCTTAAAATCACTTTCGTAAGTGTTTGCGGTATGCAATGCAAATGACCCAATATAATCATCTGGCATTACACCAATTAGACCTATTTGATAAAGATGTGGCTCCTCCCCCTTTGCTAAAGGAACCACCGATAAAGAAGAAATCATAGAAACAATAACAGTAAATGTTAAAAGAATACTTATAAATTTCCTCATATTTCCTCCTTTTAAAAAACCCATCATAATCATAGCCATCAACTCTCTTTAAGGATAACTCTCACCGAAGTGGGAGGCTATGACAATAAGGTCCTTTCCATCAATAATTCCATCCATGTTAAAGTCGGCAAGAGGAATATAATTAGGGTCTTTTGGTTCAGTTCCGAATGCGGCACTAAAAACCTTTAGGTCTTCTGAATCTACTTTTTTATCTCTATTTAGATCCCAAGGGTTCTCTGCCTTGTTGACAGTAATATACGATGGGAAGAAGACGCTCGCAATATCTTTCTTATCCTCACCAACAAGCATGCTTTCCTTGAAGCCAAGTGTTGATGTTCCTGAAACTCTTCCTTTAATAGAGAAGTTGAGTAAATTACCATTCCCAGTTATCTTGTATCCTTCCTTTGCTACTATGTCAACAAATATTTCCCCGGTTAAATTATCGATTTTATAAGAAAATTTATCCAAATTTTCCTGCTTCACAATATCCCCTAATGAAACACTTTCAACTTTCAACAAATTTGCATTAAAGAATACTATGCCTTTAAAACCTACAACTTTTTCAGGGGTATCAAGTTTTACAGAGACTGTTGAAACTTCCTCCTGAGTTACGGTATCTTTTGCAACAACAATTGAAACTTTTGTCTTAGGAGCATTCTTCACCTCAAACTCTCCCTCAACCTTTGCCGCATCCTGAATCACAGGATTTTGCTGGTCGTTATTAGACTCAACAGCAGCAACTACCCATTTATATTTCCCTTCTGCAAGGAAATAGTTACCATATATATCTCTTCCATCCCAACTAAATTTATAGTGACCCAAAAATAGAAGGGATTTTGCATAAACTACTCCAAGAGTGTTATCTTTCAAATCAGTAATTCTTATTTGAATTTCATCAATTATATTTGAGCTTTCTGGTCTTTCATTAGGTTCTGCAGGAGGAATTAATGAACCCGAACCTAATGTAAACTCAAAATCAATTGAGTTATTTTGAGCATTGCCTGGCATAATCACATTGGAAGAAGCCTTTACATCGTATAATTTTTCAGGCACTTCAACATCTCCATTCCAAACAATAAAAGGCACGTGTAGCTTTTTATCACCTGAGTCAATCCAAATAATTCCTTCGTGAGGACCTTGGGAAAGTTTGCCTCCGTCTACAACAAAATTTACAGTAAACGTCTTACTCTGCCCTTTATCCACTGTAAGTTTATTATTATTAAATTTTACCTCAATACCATCGCTTCCACCTAAGGTAATTTCTGAGGAAATATTAAAAGTTAAACTCTTATCGGAGACGTTTTTAATAGTAAAGGTAAAAGGCTTTAAGTTGCTAACTTTGGTAAGTAAATCATAGGGTTGAACAATTGCAGGTGTAGTTACTGCTTCAGGTATATTAATTCTTCCTGCACCTTGCAAAGTCCAGGTAAACGTTTCTCCATTTTGGTAATTCTTAAGGATCGTTGCAGTATTCATAAAGGCTGCCTTTATATCTTCTGATTTCCAATCAGGATGTATCTGTTTAAACAAGGCAATAGCTCCTGCTACATGAGGGGCAGCCATTGAAGTGCCTTGCCAACTTGCATATTCACCATTAGGAATTGTAGAATAAATAGCAACACCAGGTGCTGAAAGTTCAGGCTTGAAATAAAAATCAGAAGCTGGTCCCATTGAGGTAAAATTTGCAACAACTCCAAGATTAGAAACTTCACTAAACCTTATTTTTAGTCCTTTGTTAATGAGATCTTTGAGTAATAATCCTTCACTTTGAGTTATGAAGATTGCAGGAATATAATCTTTTTTCTCATCACCTTCAGATACTTTAAAAGTCGGACTTACAATTCCAGGCATATTATTGTAGATAATGATACCAACAGCTCCTGCTTCTTTTGCATTGAGATCTTTGTCTCTAAAGTATAATGCATTTGGACCAATTGGTCCACGGCTTACAAGTGCAATTTTTCCTTTTACATCTATTCCTTCAAAGTCCGATGGTCTTCCATAACCACAGGCTACAACTTCAAAATCGGTATCTTTTGGAAACTTTGGAGAAAGGTCAGCATAATTGCCCAAAATAGTTTTTTGTGATTCAGGAACTTCTGGATTAGCAATAGTTATTGCTGGATGTACCCCATCATCTGAAGCAGCAACAGAGATTACTTTTCTTGCAGCAGATGGGCTTCCAAGAGGGTATGGCTTTGTTTGGCACCTTGCTCCGCTGTTTCCTGCAGAGACTGAAGAAAGAACTCCTGCATCTGCTGCATTGTCAAACGCTTTGTTTTCAGGGTCTTCAGGGTCTGATGTGCCAAGACTTCCTGAACCAAAAGATAAATTTGCAGCACTAGCGCCATCCTTTACCGCCCTTTCAATAGCTGCAATGATATTCTCTGTTGAGGCATTACCACTTTCACCTGAAACAATTTTGTAAGCAAGTATCTTTGCTTTTGGGGCAACACCTTTCACCTTACCATCTGCTGCAGCAATACCTGCAACATGAGTCCCATGGCCTTCAATATCCATTGGATCTGTATCTTTATCCCCAAAATCGTATCCACCAATTACCTTGTAATTCGGGCCAAACCCTCCACCAAGATCTGGATGTTTATAATCAACGCCAGTATCGATAATAGCAATAACCATACCTGAGCCATCTACTAGATTCCCTTTTGCATCTTTCATCTGCCACATGCTATTTGCACCAATTACAGAATTACTCACATCATCAGAAATCTGGTAGGTTTTGGAAGGAAAAATCTTTTTTACACCTTTTAATTTAGAAATTTTTTCAATATCACTGCCTCTAACCTTTAGCGCAAAGCCGTTGTAAGTAAATTGGTAACGATATCCAATTTTAGCATCTGGAGCAATTTTTTTGATCTCAGCATAAAGAGAGAGTTGTTTCTCGGTAAGTATTTTTTCATAACTCCCTGAACCCTCACTAATCTTTATTGAGAGTAGTGAAGCTTCACCTTCTTTTTTCAATTGATAAGGAATAACAGGCTCATCTTGAAGTTCAACAATAACATTAAGATAATTGGAAGAAGAAAGTTGTTCTTTGGTAAATGAGATTGAAATTTTAGATTCTTGTGCTGAAATAGGAGTAACTTTCGGAAGAAGAGAAAAAGTTAGACTAATGACCAACAAAACTCCAACAAACGCCTTCTTTAAATCCATACATTCCTCCTTTCCTTTAAGAGACTTTTGTAAAGCCTCCTTACGTAGCGTCCTCTAAATTGGGCAAGACAAAATTACACATTATTTTTGTTTATATCAAAATTAAAAATCCTGTCAAGGTAATAAATTGAGAAGTTTAATTTATTAAGAGGGAGATACCCCAAAGGCTCCTTTGAGTAATAAAAACACAAACAGAGGAGATTCTTCGGGCTTACGCCCTCAGAATGACCAAGAGAGGACAGAAGGACAAAAAGGGGCAAACAGAGGAGATTCTTCCTCGGCAAAAAGACGCCTCGTCAGAATGACCCTGCAGGGCTTTGCCTCAGGATGTTATATATGATGACACCTATTGTAGTCATCCTGAGCGCTTCTTCTTTGTCATCCTGAGGAGCGATAGCGACGAAGGATCTTAAATTTGAGGGAGACACCCCCAAGGCTCCTTTGAGTAATAAAAACACAAACAGAGGAGATTCTTCGGGCTTACGCCCTCAGAATGACCAAGAGAGGGCAGAAGGACAAAAAGGGGCAAACAGAGGAGATTCTTCCTCGGCAAAAAATGCCTCGTCAGAATGACGCCTACCAGGTCATCCTGAGTGAAACGAAGGATCTTAATTTTGAGGGGGTAAACGCAACCCCCTCAAGACTCCCCTAAGTAATGAAAAAACATAAAAGGATGAGATTCTTTACGGAGTTTACACTGAGCAAAGCGAATGTGTTAAAAATGACAAAATGTGAAATAATAGAGGGACAATTATGGCAACGACAAGTTATTTAATTTATCTATTATTTCTTTAATAATGTAAGGAGGGGTTGAGGTCCCAGAAAGAATGCCAATAGAACTGCACTTTGCTAATTCATTAAAATTTAATTCTAAAGCATCTTCTAAAAAATAAGTGTTTTTGTTAACGCTTGAAGCAATTTCAACAAGCCTGCGTGTATTTGAGGAATTTTTCCCACCTACAACAATAACACAATCAACCCTTTTTGCAATATCGTATGCCTCGTTTTGCCTCTTTACCGTTTCTGGACAAATCGTATCAAAAAATCTGAATTCAAAAGAGTGTCTTAAAAAAAATTCAGAAACTTTCATAACAAGGTCTTTTGAAATTGTGGATTGAGAGAGAAGAGCAACTTTAGGAAAAACTTCGTTTTCAAAAGTTTCTAATTCTTCCATGCTTGATGCAACCAAAAGCAATTTATCTTCTGCTATACTACTCAAAACCCTTGTCTCACGGTGGTGCTTTTCTCCTACTATGACAATTTTGTATCCGCTTTCTTTTAACATCCTAATAAGGTTTTCAGTTCTTAAAACAAAAGGGCAAGTTACATCAACAATCTTCTTAAATCTTTTCTCTAAAGCGTTTATTTCGCTTTCTGTTGCCCCATGCGCAGGAAGGACAATGATTTCATTTGAATCGTTTTCTCTTACTTCTTTTACTCCAAGAGACCTCAACCTCTCCATCTCAGTCTCGTTATGAAGTATAGCATCAAGTGTATAAACATTTCTGTAGGCTTTTGTAAGGTTTTCTACCTTTGAAACGGCGCTCTCAACTCCCGAGCAAAAACCAGTTGTGCCTAAAATTATGGTAGGTGCTCTAACTCTTCTATGCATTCTTTAATTTGCTCCATAAGATAGTTTGTTGCTTTTTCATAGTAATCTTTTTCGTTTGGATCAAATACTTCGTATGGGTAAAATGGTTTGCCTATATAAACTGCAAGTCTTGTCCTTTTTACATGGATGAATTTTCTTCCAAGGCCCACAATACCTACAGGAACAATTGGCACCTTTGCAACTGTTGCAATGTATATTGCTCCTCTCTTCCCTTTTAGAAGTTCTCCTGTTCTTGAACGAGTGCCTTCTGGAAATAGAAGAAGAGGTCCCTTTTTTAGTGCTTCAATTGCATTTTCTATAGAAGTTTTACTCACGGCACCCCTATCTACAGGAAGCCCTCCAAGTGATTCTAAAATTAAAGAGGTGAGTTTATTGTCAAAAAGCTCTTTTTTTGCAAAGGAATACATCTTCTTTGGAAGTATAGCCCCTATAAGAGGTATATCAAGCCAATGTGTATGATTAGGAGAAATAATAAAGTTTGTAGAAATATTTAGATTCTCATACCCAAAAACCTTTAAGTTATAGAAGATTTTAAAATAAATCTTAGATATTATTTTTAGAATGTTGTAAAGC
This sequence comes from Caldisericaceae bacterium, assembly GCA_036574215.1. Classification (NCBI taxonomy): domain Bacteria; kingdom Pseudomonadati; phylum Caldisericota; class Caldisericia; order Caldisericales; family Caldisericaceae; species Caldisericaceae bacterium. The sequence goes on along the minus strand of JAINCR010000051.1, from coordinate 16,509 downwards.
ATACTCTTTACTCTTTATAAATGTCAGAATTAGTTCTATTACTTCTTCTACGGTTTTATTCGTTGTATCTATTACATACGCATCTTTTGGAACTATTAGCGGCGCAATAGACCTACCTGAATCAATCATATCCCTCAATTTTAAATTCTCATAAACTTTTGAAAAAGTAGTCTCAACACCGTTTGCTAAAAGTTCTTTAAACCTTCTTGAGGCTCTTTCCTCTAATGTTGCCGTAAGAAATATTTTTAAAAAAGCATCCTTTAAAACTACACTTCCTATATCACGCCCCACCATAACCACATTTTTGTTGGACGCTATGTTTCTAAGTATGTTTGTTATACTTTCTCTAACAAAACCATCTTCTGAAACAGGGGACACAAGTGCATCAACTGATTGTTGTCTTAGTAAATCAAGCGGAAAATAAGATCCATCTACAAGGAGTTTGCCATCTTTAAAATCTATACTAATTCCATTAAGAGCTTCTTTATACTTATCTTTACTGAGTTTTGATATACTAAGTAAAGGGGCCTTATTTAATTCAATAACCCTGTAGGTTGCAAATCTATAGAACAAACCAGAGTCAATAAATTCGTAATTTAATTTTTTTGCAAGGATTTTCCCAATAGTTGTCTTGCCAGAAGAAGCAACTCCATCAATTGCAATGTGTCGAACTTTCATAATCGGAAATTTTATCAACCCTTCTTTTGTGCCTTCCACCTTGGAATGTTGAACTTAAAAAAGTTTTTACAATTTCTTTTGCAACTTCTTCACCTACAACCCTTCCACCCATACAGAGGATGTTTGCATCGTTATGTTCTCTTGAAAAACGGGCGGTAAATAAGTCATTACAGAGTGCAGCTCTAATGCCTTTTACCTTGTTTGCAGAGATACTCATCCCGATACCTGTGCCACAGATAAGAATACCAAATGGATATTCCCCACTACTCACTAAACTTGCCACTTTAAATGCGTAATCTGGGTAATCTACACTTTCTTCTGTAAATGTGCCAACATCTTCTACTTCAAAACCTTCTGTAAGTAAAAAATTTTTAACTATTTCTTTTAATCTAAAACCCGCATGGTCACTTCCAATTGCAATTTTCATTTTTTCCTCCTAAAGAGTCTTTTACATTCGATAAAAAGTTGAGAGTATAATTAAAAGCAATTTTAAACATCTCGCCTTTTAAAAGTAAGCCAATTACTACATAGATTATAAAAAGAATTGCACCAAAACCAATACTAATAAAAAATACTTTTAAGGCATGCTCTTTTAAGGGTATAAAAAAGTTCATAAAATACGCTAAGATACCAATAACTAAACCAGATAATAGGCCTTTACCTGTCTCTTTAGCAAGGTAATTAATAAAATGCCTTTCGAAATAGTTTTTACCTTTCCCGTAGAGTATGTACTGAACTAAACTCACATAAGTTACCAGTGTTGTTGCAAGAGCAATACCGGGAGCTCCCATGAACTTTGCAAAGACTATATCAAGGACCAAATTCAAAAAAACACTAACCAAACTAATACGCATGGGTGTTTTTGTATCCTTAAAAGAGAAAAAAGCCCTTCTAAATAAATCTGCAAGTGAAATCCCCAAAAGACCCAACGAATACATGGAAACATTTGCTTGAGTTAAAAGTGCAGATTGTTCATTAAAAGCCCCTCTTTGAAAAATTACCCTTACAATCGCAGGTGCCCACACAACAAAGAAAACTGTAAAGGGTATATTTACAAAAACCAAGACAAAAAATGCTTTTTTAAATAGGTGCATGTAACTTTTACTATTGTTTGATATTGCATGTTGTGAAAGTGTTGGGTATACAGCAGCATTAATTGAAAGAGTAATAAGAGAGTAAGGAATAAGAAACACAGTTTGTGCATAAGAAAGCGAAGCAATCGCTCCATATGGAAGATAAGATGCAACAGTTTTATCGATGATCTGGTAAAGAACGCTTAACCCTGAAACAACTACTGCAGGTAGCATAAGATTTGTAAACTCTTTTATTAAGGGCCACTCAATGTTGTTTAAATTGTATATTCTAAAGAACTTCCACCTAAAGAACAGAAAAGAAAAAAGCATGAGAAAGTAAACAAAACCAAAGAAGTCCTGCCCTAAAACTCTACTGTATATGCCAATTGAAGGTGTAAGTAAAACAATGGTAATAGGTATAACAATATTTGCAATGAGGCCTGTTAATGCAGGATACAAAAATTGCTTTTCTGCTTGAAAAACACCCGTAAGGAAACCTGCCATGACATTCAAATACCCAAAAATCGCAAGGACTTTCACAAAGTTAGATGCGTAAGATAACCTTAAGGAAGTAAAACCTGAAGCAACTATCTTTACAAAAAATGGACTAAAGAGAATCAAAAGAAGCGTTAATAACATTAAAACAATACTATAAATGAAGAATATCTGGTTTACAAGGATTTTTTCTTTTTTTTCTTCCTTTTTTTCTCCGTAAAGCCTTATGATAATTGTCTGTGCACCAGTTGCAAACAGCCCAAGGAGCATATTAGGGATGATTAATGCAACTTCAAAAGCGTCCATCTGAGGGGATGTGCCAAAGTATTTTGCAGTAAGCATATCCCTTACATAACCAACGATTTTGCTTAAGAAGGCAATAACAGAGGATATAATTGCTGCTTCTTTAATTGTCTGCTTTCTAAGTATTCTTTTTTTATCCATGATTATTTAGAAGTTTTCCTAAAATTTCGCTCAACTGGTTAAATCTATTTTCCCAAGAAAATTGTTTTGCAAATTCGGTTCTTTTGATTCTTTTTTCTAAAGAATCCTCCTCTATTGCAATTTTTAGTTTTTCCATGAAATCTTCTTTTGTGCTTCCCACATAAATGTATGGGTTTTCTATATTTCCAATAGGGGTAGAGACAACAGGAACCCCAGAAGCAAGGTATTCGTAGGCTTTTAGAGGGTCAACCTTCTTTGTAAGGTCGTTTACTTTAAAAGGAATGATGGAAGCAGCCGATTCCCAAAGGATTGGTGCAAATGCTTTTTGAGAAAGTTTTCCTAAAAACTTTATGTTGCTATTTTCTTTAAGGAGTTTATTTAAAGAAAGTGGACCAAAACCAATCAGTAAAAATTCGTATTCTTTTAAGTTTTGTGCTAAAAATTCTAAAAGTTCTAAATCAAACCACTCCGATAGTGCACCTACATAAACAATTTGCTTTTTTATTTTTAAACTTATGGCATTCTCAAGCCATGAGGAAAACAACTTGTAATCAACACCATTTGGTATCACGTAGGGGATTTTTCCAAACTTAACAATTTTCTCTTTAAGTGCTTTACTTCCTGTTACAATCACAGCATCTGAAAGTGCAACAGTTTTCTTTTCTAACTCGTTAACGTAATCAGGGTTAATAAGGCCTGGGAAGTTTGCATGGTCGTCAACGCAATCGTAAATTATTAAGCTTTTAAAATTACTCAGTATATCTGGAAAAAACGGCATATAGTTAAATACAGCAGCAGGCTTAAAAGAAATCTTTTCAAGGGCAGTATTAATATGCTTATAAAATATTTTTTGGTCTACTGCATTTAAAGGTCTGTATTTTTTAAAAAAGGGCAAAATAGGAAAACTCCTTAACACATAAAAATTATCGTTTAACTTTTCCAAACTACCAGGATTTGCAAACTTTGACTTTTTAAGATACGCAAGGTATGTATGGGGAGATTCTACATACACCACTCTAAAACCAGAGTGAGATAGAAATTTTGAAAATCTTGTTTTTCTTGATGGAAAACTATCAAACCTATTCGATGAAATAAAAAGTATATCTTTACTCATCAATCACCTCGGATAAGGCAGAGATAATCCAAAAATTTGATGTTAAACCCCATACGTTGAAAAGATTTTCAACAAACATATGCACTAAAATTGCAAAAAGAGAAGCACCTAAAAATAGGTAAATAAACTTTTTTCTATTAAGGAATTTAACAAAATAATTTACAAAACCATAAAACACCCAAAAAAGAAAAGAAACAATACCCAAAAAGCCTGTTTCTGCAAAGACGTTAATGTAAACGCTATCCATTGAGGTATAAGAAAAATAACCATATTTTTGTGCTGCAGATCCACCAAAAGTGCCAAGCCCTGTTCCAAAAAGTGGGTGTTCAAAACCATTGCTAACTCCGTATTTCCATCTAAAAAGCCTTCCACCTGCCTCAAGGCTTTTTTGAATATAACTTGGATCAATAAGAGAAAGCACTCTTAACCTCAATAGAGGCACAGAGGACAAAATAATCCCCAAAAGTAAGATAAGCCCAATACCTACAATTGGCGAAACTACTACAAAAGCTAAAAAAAGAGACGAAAAGCCACCAATCCAACCACCTCTTGAAAATGTAAGAAACAACCCAAAAACAATCCCCAAAGTAAGGACGCTATAGAATGCTTTTTTAAGATTGTTTTTCTTCTCCAAGATTAAATAGACAGCTACCGGCAAACCAATTTCAAGGTATCCTGCAAGCACATTGGGACTATTAACAACAGAAAACGCCCTTGTGTAGATACTGCTTCTCTCAAGTTCTTTATCTACCCACATTGCAGGAGTTGGCACTTTTACTATGTATTGGTAAATGCCATGAAAACCTAAAAATGCTGTTGAAATCACCAATGCTTTTAAGTAAAATTCTACTTCACTTTTTGTAGGATGAATAAGATATATACCAATGAACACAATAAAAGGCTCTAAAAACAGCCTTAACTGGTGCTGAAATGCAAGAAAAAGGTAGTTATTAAAAACAAAACTAAAGATCGCAACAGTTGCAAAAAGTATGCTAAATAAAACAGTTGGTAGATTTAACAGTTCTTTTAAACGTCTATAACCAAGAAGAATGGAAAAAAAGAAAAAAGTAAAAATTAACAGATCATCCCATACACTTCCTAACTTTGGGACTTTTTTTAACATATAATTTACCCAAGGGTAGAATGCAAAAACAAATAAAAATATCCTTCTTAGGTAAGAATTTATCTTATCCATATTACTTAACTTCTTTTACAGTAACAACAGTCACCCAGAATTTCCAGTTATTCCCGTAAAGAGCAAGGTGTGCCCCTGCCATAATGAGGTCTTTTCCATAAGAGTATGCCCAGGCGAATTTTTTATCAACTGATTTTGCAACTATATAAACATCTTTTAGTTTTGAGGTATTTTCCACATAGAGGCGATTCTGATCATAGTAAACATATTTTGCTTCGCTTGGAACAACTTTTACATCAGTTACAGTAAAACACTTTTTACCTTGAGAATCATAAATTGTATCGCCAATGTGGACCATTTCTGCAGTTTCAGGCAATATTGCCTCTGCAAGGAAGGTTGCCTCTATATAATTACCTTGCGCAAGAATCTCCTTATTTTTAGGGTTAAGTATCTTGTAAAGCCCCAAAATCACTGCGATTACAAAAACAACCAAAATAACCATAACCAATGTCTTTTTAAACATTGTTCACCTCCAAATTTCCTTTTATACCATCAACTACTCCATTTAAAAAATTTTTAAGAAAAACTCCTCTATTATCGTAAAATAACAAAATCGAAATTAATCTTTTAAAGAAAAACACAGGTAAAAATACAAAATAAAAGTTTAAAGTCTTTAAAAACTTTTTTTGAATGTATACGTTATTTCTTGTGCCAAGATACATCCTAAAAGGACGTCCTGAAAGAATATTAAACGTCCTTCCAAAAATTTTAACGTGTTTTCTAAATTCAACAGGGTGGTAAATTTTACTTTTGGTAATTGCAAATCCTCTATAACCCTTACTCCTACACCTTAAAACAAATTCCGTATCATCATACCAACCCCACAATTTCCCATTAAAAGTGCCAACATCTTGTAAAACTTCTTTTGGAATAAAAAGCCCGTTCATTGGAGCAATATCGTATTCAAAGTATTCTTCATTAAACAAGGCATCTTTTATTTTTGAAGTAAGCCCTGTATTTGGATTGTATTTAAGAAAATTATACATAGGCTTTTTAAAATCAAGGTCAGTATATGCAACAGAACTTAAAAAAATCTTTTTATTTTTTGATTTTAGTCTTTCATAGTATTCTAATAGTGTTGAAAGTGCTTCTTTTGAGACAATACTATCATCATCGAGCATCCAAATAGCTTCATACCCTTCTTGAAGTGCAAACCTCTGTCCTGCTTCTGCTCCTCCTGCAGGGCCAAGATTTTCCTCAAGTTTTAAATAAAAAATATCCTTATGGTTGTTTTTAATAAAATCTTCGGTTGAATCTGTGGAACCATTATCCACAACAAGGATATCAGGGACAAAAAAACTACTTTTTAAACTTTCAAGACTTTTTTTCAGTAAGTCAGCTCTATTGAACGTAATAACAATTGCAAGAACTTTCATTTACATTCTTTCCTTTTTCTCTATACCCATTAGATCAAAGATGAAAGAAAGTGCAACAACTGAAACCTGCACGATAAGATAACGTTTTGTTTGCTTCAATTTGTCTTCCTCTTTTAAAACAGGGTAGTTTTGGTAAAAGTGGTTGATATCTTCTGCAAGATCAAGTGCGTAATTGGAGATTCTGTGTATTGAATAGTCAACACTAATATCATCAAGAATTGAGTTAAGATAAAATATTTTGTTTAGGATCCCTCTTTCAACTTCATTAAAAGATAAATTAGTAAAAACATTTTCAATATCCTCAAAAACTGTGCCCCTTCTTTTTGCTTCTTCAATGATGTTATGGAGTCTTGCGTAAGTATATTGGAGATAATACACAGGATTTTCAACAGATTGTTTCTTTGCAAGGTTAATATCAAAGTTTAAGTGTGTATCTCCACTCTTTGTGAGGAAAAAGAAACGGGCTGCATCTTTCTTAACTTCATTTATGAGTTCCGATAGAGTATAAAATTTTCCTGTATGTTTAGACATCATCACCTCAACACCATCTTCAAAAAGGTGAACTACCTGATAGAGAACAACATCAAGAAAATCAGGATCAATATTAGAAGCCTTTAAAAGTGCTTTCATTGTAGCAACATGCCCAAAGTGGTCTTGTCCCCAAACATCTATCGCCTTTGAATAGCCTCTATTGAACTTATCTATGTGGTAGGCAATATCCGTAAGTGTATAGGTAGGCTCACCTGTTGAACGCACCAATACTCTATCCTTATCGTCATTGAACAGTGTAGCCTTAAAATAGTATGCACCATCTTTTTTGTAAATATAACCTCTATTAAAAAGGTTTAAAAAGACTTTTGCGAGTTTTTCATTGAGTTTTAACGTGGAATCAACTTCAACATCAACTCCCTCATAAAGGGAAGATTCAAAAAATATGTTATCAAAAGAAACCCCAAACCTCTCAAGTGTTTTTAAGATACTTTCTATCTTAAAAGGTGCGGATTGTTTTAATATTTCAATATCTTCTGTCTCTTCTTTCACTTTGCCAAAAAGTAAAAAAACACCGATATTTTTAAAGGCTTCAATTGCCAAATCATGATCGTAGTTTAAAAACTTATCTTTAAAAACATCGTAAATTTTATCTGCAATATCTTTAATGTATTCACCTTTATAGGCCTCCTCGCTTAAACTTTTCTCAATACCAAATCTCTTTAGGTAAAAATAGAGAACTGATTCAGCAAAAAGGTCCATTTTACTGCCAGCATCATTCACATAGTATTCTCTTTCTACATGGTATCCCCTTGTCTCTAACACCCTTGCAATTGTGTCTCCTATGATTCCACCACGTCCATTTCCCACATGGAGTGGTCCTGTTGGATTTGCAGAGACAAATTCTACCTGGATACTTTTACCATTATTATCTAAGATAAAATAGTTTTCTTTCTTTTCAAGTAGGCTCTTAACGAATTCTAAATAAAACTTACTACTTACCTTAATGTTTATATAACCATTAACATTTGAGATACTCTCAATAAGGTCTAGTTTTATGCAATTTATAATGTCATCTGCAACGAGTTTTGGTGACTTTTTAAAAACTTTTGCAAGTTTAAAAGCAATGTTAATGGTAAAATCACCAAAGCTTTCCTTTGTAAGTAAAACTTTTACACTTTCACTTACTTCCAAAATTTGAAGGCACTCTCTGAGTGCCTTCTTTATTAAACCTTCAAAGTTATAGATATCCATTTTATTCCTTGTATGTTAAGTTAGGCTCCTTGGTTGCTTTTACTTCATCGGGCCTACTTATGTATGTATTATGCGGTGCTTCTTTTAATAATTCACTTGAAGTTTTTGCTTCCTCTGAAATTTTTATCATTGCCTCAATAAAGACATCGAGTGTCTCTTTACTTTCAGATTCGGTTGGTTCAACCATAATGGTTTCTTCTGCATAAGGTTCAAAGTGCGGGAAATAGATTGTAGGTGGATGAAAACCGTAGTCCATAAGCCTTTTTGCTATATCAAGTGTTTTTACTCCATATTCTTTATAATCTCTTCCTGTAAGGACACATTCATGCATACAGAACCTATCGTAGGCAGGCCTGTAATACTTTTTTAATTTTTTGAGGATATAGTTTGCATTAATAATTGATGCTTTTGAAACTTCTTTTAAACCCTCTGCCCCCATGGTAAGTATCCAGGCATAGGCTTTTACAAGCACGGCAAAATTACCAAAGAAAGCTCTAACCTTACCGATTGTTTTTATAGGTCTTTCAAAACCAAAATAATCTTTGCATTTACATACAAGTGGGTAGGGTAAAAAATCAACAAGGTGTTTTTTAACTCCAACTGCACCTACTCCAGGACCACCTGAACCGTGCGGTGTTGAAAAAGTCTTATGCAAATTCAAATGCACTATATCAAAACCAGCTTCCGCTGGACGCACAATCCCTAAAAGCGCATTCAAATTTGCTCCATCGTAGTAGAGTAAACCACCCTTGTTGTGGATAACTTCGGCAATCTTCTTAATATCTCTTTCAAATAAGCCTGCCGTATTTGGATTTGTAAGCATCAAGCCTGCGGTATCTTCGTCCATCTTTTGGGCAAGGTCGTTTAGGTCTACATTACCAAATTCGTTTGATTTTACTTCTACTACTTGAAAACCTGCCATAGCAGAAGATGCTGGGTTTGTTCCGTGTGCTGAATCTGGAATTAACATCTTGTGCCTTGGTTTGCCTGTATCTAAAAAATACTTTCTCATGATAAGGGTGCCGACAAGTTCACCATGGGCACCTGCAGAAGGAAGCAAAGTAAACCTATCCATACCTGTTATCTCTTTAAGAGACTCTTCCAGTTCATACATAACCTCAAGACTACCCTGAATAAATTCAAGGGGAGATAATGGGTGAGCGTTTACAAAGTTATCAAAACTTGCAATTACTTCGTTAACTTTTGGATTGTATTTCATTGTGCAAGAACCAAGAGGATAAAAGCCATCATCAACGCCATAGTTTAACTTAGAGAGTTTTGTAAAGTGCCTTACAACATCTACTTCTGAAACCTCTGGTAGTTCTTTTGGTTTAGTATCTAAGGCATAATCTGGAATAAAATCGGAAATACTCCCTTCAAACTCATCCTTTGAAAGAGAATAACCAATTCTTCCTTCAACGCTTTTTTCGTATATGAGTTTCATATGCTCACCTTCCAAGGACATCAATAATTTTATTAAGGTCTTCCTTACTAAATACCTCTGTTACAGCAAATAGATAGGAATTAACCATCCCGTCAAAGTAGTTTGATAGTTTAAGAGGTGGAAGAACATTAATCGATAGAAGCCGTTCTTTTATTGTTTCTTCGTTAAGTGTAGTATCCAAAACGAATTCATTAAAGAAAGGATAATTCTTTCCATTGAATTTACCTGTCTTTATGAGTCCATCTCTAAGGTAGTGGGACGCTTTTATATTGTATTCTGCAAGTTTAAACAAACCAGTTTTCCCAAATAGAGAGATGTAGGCATTAACAGCGTAAAGATTTAGATTGTGGCTTGTGCAAAGGTTTGAGGTAGCTTTTTCTCTTTTAATATCTTGTTCTCTTGCTCTAAGAGTCATAACAAAACATCTTTTGCCATTTCTATCAACAGTTTGCCCTACAATTCGCCCTGGAAGTTGCCTTACAAAAGTCATGTTAGTTGCAATAAAACCGTTGTAAGGACCTCCAAAATTAAGATCAATACCAAAAGATTGTGCTTCACCTGAAAGAATATCTACTCCAACTGTTTTTGGTTGCTTAAAGACTGCAAGACTAAGGCTTTCGGTAACAACACCAAGTAAAAGTGCGTTATGCTTGTGAGTTAAATCTGCAACACTCTTAAGATCTTCTATACCACCAAAAAAGTTGGGATTTTGCACGATAACAACTGCAGTTTCATCATCTAACATTTTATCCAACTGATCTAAATCAATTAAATAATCTTTATTTGTAATGATTTTAACTTCAGGTTTGTGTGGTTCGGTATAAGTTTTGATTGTGTCTATATACTCAGGATGTAGAAGTGATGAAATAAGGATTTTATTCTTATGCGTAAGTCTCAATGCCATAAGAGTAGCTTCAGCAGTTGCAGATGCACCATCATAGATTGATGGCACAACAGCATCAAAACCCGTAAGTCTTGAAAAATGAGTTTGAACTTCAAACATCGTCTGAAGTGTGCCTTGAGAAAGTTCTGGTTGGTAAGGAGTATAGGCAGTATAAAATTCTTCCCTTGAAAGAATTGTTTTAATAACCTGTGGCACGTAATGTTTATAACTTCCGCAACCCAATAACGGTTTAAATTTTGATACATCCTTATTTTTTGCTTCAATCTGCTTAAAGTATTCAAAAAGTTCTAACTCAGAAAGAGAGCCTTTGATGTTAAGGTTATCTTTTAACCTCAAATCGGAAGGAATGTCTTGGATAAGTTCCTCAAAGGAGGATACGCCAATTTCTCTTAGCATATCCTCAAATTGTTTATCAGTATTTGGGATATACCTCATACTATTCCTTTCTGTATTCTTCGTAATCCTTTGCGCTCATGAGGTTGTTTAGCTCGTCTTTATTTTCCATCTTCATCTTAAAGAGCCATCCTTCACCAAATGGGTCCTTGTTAAGAATAGATGGGTCCGAAACAACGCTTTTATTAACTTCAATAATCTCACCTGAAACAGGCGCATAGATATCTGATGCTGCTTTAACAGATTCAACTGTAATAACAGAGTCTTCCACTTTCACCTTTTTATTAAGAGCGGCCTCTTCAACATAAACAACATCGCCCAACTTGTCTTGTGCGTAATCAGTGATGCCAACTGTTGCAACATCACCTTCTACCTTAACCCATTCGTCATTTTTTGAGTAGTAAAGACCTTCTAAAACTTTGTAAGCCATCTTAACCTCCTATGTTTAATTTACTCACAAAATTTTATCATATTTTCGTATATTTTAAAATAAGTTTCCTCAGTTATATCTTCAGGTCTTGCAAGGACATTGATATCTAATTCACTAAAAATAGATGAAAAATCACCCTTATAAAACTTCTTCAAGTTAGACAGCAACTTTTTTCTTTTAGAAAAGAAAGCTCTATGGATAAAAACAAGAAAATCTTCTAAGTTTGAATCGTATTCTCTTATTCTTCTTAATTCAACAAGAGTTGAGTAAACATTAGGTCTGGGAAAAAAGAAACTCGGAGGAAACCTTTTAATAAAAGTAGTTTGAAAGAAAAAGTGTGTTAAAACTGTGATTGAACTGTATTCTTTTGTGTTAGGTTTTGCGATAATTCTTTGAGCAAACTCATCTTGTAGAAGTAATACCGCTCTTACAATTTTACTTTTTGCAATCTTTATGATGAGGTCTGAAGAAATGTAGTAAGGAATATTTCCGAAGAGTTCTTGAACATTAAACTCATCGTAATTGACATTTAATGCATCATCAATGATAAACTGCACATTTGGGAGGGATAAATCCTTATAAAACTCTAAAAAACTTTTATCTTTCTCTATAGCAAACACAAAGTTTGCCTTTTTTGCAACTTCCTTTGTAAGGAAAGCAAACCCAGGACCTACTTCAATATAGTTTTCCTTAGGACCTGAACAAACTGCATTTGCAATAAAGTTAATTGCAGAAGATGCAACAAGAAAATTTTGCCCTAAGTTCTTTTTAACATTAAAACCGTATTTTTCGATTAATATTTTAAGTTGCTGGGAAATTTCCATTTACCATTCAAAATGTAAATTTTTACTCTTCTTACTCCCCATTTCTTTGCCTCGTATGGATTATAGAAGAAAACATCTATTTTATTACCTTTAATTGCTCCCCCTGTATCTCCTGCAACTGCATAACCGTAATTTTCTACATAAAGAAGTGTGCCTAAAGGGATTACAGATGGGTCAACGGCTACGATACCATACCGACTTCTCAAGCCAGAAGCAGTAATCCAAGGATTGGAATCAGTCTCCCAAACTGTAGGCGAGTATGCGGTTGCTACAACCGTCATTGCCTTTACATACTCTTTAGGAGGTTTTGCACTCCCTACAACGTAGATTTTTTTAATAGGCATTTTTGTAATTACCGATTTTTCAAAAACCTCTTTTATTTTATCTCCTCCAAAATAGATTTCCTTGTAATAGTTTGTTTTTATGCCAGACACACCATTTTGCTTTAAATACGTAACACCTTTTGCAACCATAGAGTCTTTTACGTAAATAGTTTCATAAGGCATTTTCTCTTTTACAAGTTTTGTTTTTTCCACATAACGCTTAATAACAATTTTATTCGTGTCTAATTCAGCATACTCAGGTATATTTATGTAGTCTTTTTCGTTAAGAGTTATTCCAATTTCTTTTAAAAAATCTCCCACATAGAGTTTTGTTGTGTAATAATTTTTTGTTGTTTTGTCAAGTGTAACCTCTATGGGGCGAGAACGAATAATTTTAATCGTCCCAGAGTCGAGGGTTGTGTCTAAACTTGGCTCCACTACATCTTCACTTCTTAAAGAAAGTTGCGCACGCTCTATTACAGAAGATACAGGAACTTCTTTAAAAGTAAGTATTTGATAACTTAAACCACTTCCCGTATCTTCTACTGTATATACATGCCCAAAAGAGATGATTACAGTAAAGATAATGAATATAGTAATAATTATTGCCTTAGTTATTTTTTCTGCCATTGGACATCTTCCTCATTAACTTTTCGATATTTTCTAATCTTTCTTCTATATTCCTAAAACTCCTCATGATTTCTCCAAAAACATCAACATCAAAATCTTTAAAAGAGGCTGTGCGCTCAATATCTTCCAAATCATAATCATCAAGGGCATTAATCTGTGAAATGAGGTAGAGTTTATCTTTTGTTTTTGTTTCTTTTGGAGAAATATCACCCTTTATTTTCTTTAAAAAAATCGTAGGGAAGAAATAGTATACTCCTTGACTTTCCACTTCAAGACGCGTTAATTCACAGAAATTGATAAGAGAATAAGGCGATATCTGATAAAGGTCTTTTGTGCCCAACGCAATCAAAATTGAAAGTTTTTTGTGGTTGGGGTTAGGCCTATTAACAAATTCAATAACTGCCTTTTTGCCAATTTTCACGCCCTCATCCCAGAGAATCTGCTTTGCGATTTCTGGAAATGTGCTTCTAAAAGTTTTGTCAACATCCTCAACAAAAAATAAAAGAAACTTGGAATACTTAGTTTCAATAATACTTGCGTTTTTTTCTACATTTTCAGTTTCAACTACAGTCTCTCCAAAATATTTTTTTATTACGCTTTTTGCTAAATTTAATGCACCACCTAAAGTTTTAATTCTCATTTTCTCACCTTCTTGAATTCTTTAGTTTAACATATTTTACCCAAATAACCAAGTGCTGCGAAAAGCCTTGACAAAATTTGCTTTTTAATACCTATAGACTTTTTTATTGACAAAAATATCTCCTCAGAAGAAATTCTATGTGCTTTAACTAACAACAATAGGGATATTAAGTTATCTATTGAGTGCTTCTTTAATTTTCCTGTAGGTATCTTCGATTGTTTCTGGGATTACACGAGTTTCTCCAACAACACTCATGAAGTTTGTATCACCAAACCAACGAGGAACTATATGAAAATGTAGATGCTCCTCACCAGCGCCAGCAGCATTTCCGATATTTACCCCTATGTTAAACCCTTGTGGTTTATAAATGGAATCTAAAATTTGGACCATTTTTCCTAAGAAAAACATTATTTCTTTTTGTTCATCTTCTGTAAGTTCATAGGGGAACTTTATATGTCTTTTAGGACAAACCATCACATGACCTGCATTATAAGGATACCTATTAAGAATTACAAATGCATGCTCTCCTCTTAAAACAACGAGGTTTTTCACATCATCGTTGCCGTTTGCAGCAACACAAATGAAGCACTCTCTATCTTGCTTTTTTGCATTTTGAATGTAAGTTTTTCGCCAAGGCGCAAACAAATTTTTCATATCAAATTATACACAAAAGAAAAAATTTTTCGTCTGCTTTATGCGTCATTAAAGCATGTAAAAGAAATTTATATAAACAAAGTCTAAAAATTTCTTTAAACTTATGGAACTTTTTTGGAAGTTTGACTATCTAATATATGAGGAAAATGATTTTGGATTTTTACTTATAGCAAAAATGCATTTTAAAGCAAAACACCGCATGCAGTCATCCTTCGCTCTTCTCCTTGACGAAGTCAAGCGGAGCGGTAGCGACGAAGGATCTTTAATTTGAGAGGGTAAACACCATCCCCTCAAGACTCCCCCTGAAGACATGAACGGCTGAGATTCTTCCTCGGCAAACAGCGCCTCGTCAGAATGACGACCAACAGTCATCCTGAGCGTAAGCGTTGGATCTAATATTTGAGGGGAAAACGTATCCCTCTCAAGACTCCTCCTCTCTCTGTCATCCTGCGCTCTTCTCCTTGACGAAGTCAAGCGGAGCGATAGCGACGAAGGATCTCATCTTTTTTGGGAGTATCGAGAGGATAAACGCCATCCCCTCGAATTTGAGATTCTTCCTCGCTCACTTCGTTTGCTCGTCAGAATGACAGGAAGAAGAAACTAAAAATTCTCCTTAAAAGGTATTGACAAGAGAGAGAGAGAGAGTATAATGTAGTAGAAAGGAGATGGTGTAATATGAGAGTAAAATGATATGCGGTAAGTATTAAAAAGAGAAGTTGATAGCCGGAGTTTAAAAAGTTGATGAAAGAGTTTTTAGGATCTAACAAATGAGAAATTGAAATTTTGGTAAGTTGTTTGAAAGTATGAAATGTGAAAATAAGGAAGTTTATGTTAATTACATAAAAGTAAAAATTTACGGGAGGATGTAAAAAATGTTTGCTCATAAAAAATTAATAGTCACAATAATATTAGTTTCGTTACTTACTACGATTTTTCCAAGTCAACATTCGTATAAATTACCAAATGTAAAAGCGGCAACTGTTGTAAATCATTGGACATTTTCAGATTCTTCTGTTCACTTATCTTACGATATAACAGAGTATCAGGATGCTTCGTTTGTAATAAAAGAATATTATTGGGGCTCTCTATCAAGAACAATCACAGGACATGCCTATATTGACATAGTTAATGGAAAAAAATGGGCAAAAGCAGTAGTAGATAGCAACACAACAGCCTATTGGGATGCAGTTAGAAGAGCAGATAACTTACATAAGCTTAATGATTTTGCACAGTTTGTAGATATTCTTCTTTTTATTACTACTCCCATTGGGGTAATAACTGCTTTGGATTATATAAAATACGGTTTGGGTATTATGAGTGCAGCAGAAGAGTTTTTTAAGAAAAATTCAGAACTTGCAAGTGATTTAACCAAAACTATTTATGAAATGTCTTGTGCTTCGAATGCTGCCTGGAACCTTGTTAATAATCCTCATGTAATAGTCCCTTCTTGGAATGAGCCAGAAGTATAATAAGAAACTTACGGCTAATGCTAAAAAAGCGGCTATAGAATAGTAGCGTTGGTGTTATAATCGTATAGAGGTTTAGAGGGTAGAAGACATATTAAGGGGCTTTATACCCTCTAAAGGCGTTGAGAAAATTTTGTTTTTGGAATATCTTGATAAATGAAAATAGGAGAAAAAAATGGATGAAAATAAACCAATCTTAGAGCTTACAAAAAAGGTAGCAATTACTAATTGGTTTGCATGGTATTTCCTTTTAGAGTTCGGACTACTTTACAATTACCGAAACGCAAGTATACCTAATCTATTACTTTATTTCTTACCTTTTATAGTCTCCTTCGCTTCTCTCTTCCCTCTTTTGTATAAAAAATACATTTATAAAGAATCAATCCTAAACACTGTATCAAAGAAAGTGCTTATTGCCTTCATGACTTGTAGCATAGTTGGAGGACTTTTACCAATTATACCAGTAATTATTTTAGGTATAATTCATTTACTAACTGATACATCCTTACACATTGTTAATATCCTCTTCTACATTGGCGTTGCACTACTTCTTTTATCCATATTATCTCAGATTTACTACTTTTCAAGAATGAAAATTACTTACTTTCTTATTCTTCTTTTGGGAGTTTTTGTTCTTGAATATATCATTCTCTCTTACTATCCCATTTGGACGGCAAATGGAG
>JAINCR010000050.1 GCA_036574215.1 Caldisericaceae bacterium | reverse complement strand
ATTATTGGAAGCATCTTTTACGGTGAACGTAGAAGTATTAATTGTTGAGGGATCCATGTCTCTATCAAAAGTTACAGAAATTGTTGTGTTAATAGGAACATTTGTTGCACCATCTAATGGGTTTGTTTGCATAATCGTAGGTGGAACAACTGTATTGCCATAATTTATATCAACATTTGGTGTTGTTAAACCTGCCTTAACCCAAACATTTTGCGTAGCAGTCCCAATAATGGTATTTGTAGCTGGGTCCCACACCTCAACAGTGTAACCTGAGCCAACTGGAGCTGCAACTTTATAGTAACCGGGAGTTGCTGAATAACCTTCATTTACATTGTTATCCTCAGTTAGATAAATACCAATAATAGTGCCACTACTATTTTTCACAACAACAGGATAACCTTGAAGTGGAGTTCCAGTCGTATCGTAAGCAATACCCTCAATCCAACCACCAAGAGTGCCTGAGCCAGATGATGTCATATTTAGGGGAGTAATAGAAACAGCCTGCGAATCACGATTACTAGAGCCCTCCCTAAGTCTTGCACGATAATAAATGTTATTACTCCAATTAAAGTTTGTATTACTTGCGATGCTTGTATTAACTTTAGTAACAATCCACCCAGACCAAATGCCACTCCCATCAGTAGTGATTGGCCAGGAAGATGACCAGGCTGTTGAGTCATTCCCCCAAGAATAAGGAGTTGTGCTAACATTTGCCCACCATATCGCATAGGATAGTGTGGAAGTTGTAGGCCCAACTCTACTTTTAATCCTGTAGGTTGTATTAGCGGCACCTCCAGTAGCCTTAACGTATACGGCAATTGGCGTTCCATTTCCTGGTGTTGTAGTTGAAGTGGAACAATCAATAGGGATATACGTAGGGATATTAATAACACTAACAGAAACAGCTGCTCTTACAATACTTCCTAGTGGCAAAACAAAACTTAGAAGAATTGCAATCACCACTAAAACTGACAAAAACCTTTGTTTCATCCATACCTCCTTTAAAATAATGAAATTCACCCAAAATTGGGTGACACGTAAAATTTTTATATATTATTTATACTAAAATTTACAAAAACTGTAAAGAGAAATAAAAAAATTTAAAGAAAAATTATTTAGTTAATAAAAAACGACTTGAAGAAATTGGGTTGTTTAGTAAGTTGAGTTGATAAAGAAATCCTTAACAAGGCTTCCTCAAGTTGAAGGGAAACAAACCCACTCAAGGCTCCCATCCCTCCGCAGTCATCCTGAGCCCTTCCTTCCCGGTCATCCTGAGTCCCTTTTTCCTTGTCATCCTGAGCACGTTCGCTTCGCTCAGTGTAAACTCCAGCGAAGGATCTCATCCTTTGGGAGAGTATCGAGGGGAGCTTTCCACCCACTCGAATAAAAGATGAGATTCTTCCTCGGCAAAAAGTCGCCTCGTCAGAATGACGGAAGGGGCTTCGCACTTGCTTAAGCAAGGATAATATTGAAGAATGACACCAAAGGATGGACGGCGAGATTCTTCCTCGCTCACTTCGTTCGCTCGTCAGAATGACGCCTACCAGGTCATCCTGAGTGAAACGAAGGATCTTGTCTTTAAAACGGCGAGATTCTTCACGGAGTTTACACTGAGCAAAGCAAACGTGTTCAGAATGACAACAACGGAGGAGATTCCTCGCTTTCGCTCGGAATTACACCAATAGGAACACCCTTCAAGACTCCCCCACTCCCCGTGTCATCCTGAGCGTAAGCGAAAGATCTCTTATTTAAGAGGGACACTTCCTCAAGATCCCCATGGAAAACATAAAAGGATGAGATTCTTCCTTGCTCACTACGTTCGCTCGTCAGAATGACGATGTGGGGCTTTGCTTAAGAATTACATCCATTTTACCATTCTGAGAGTAAGCGAAGGATCTTAAACTCGAGGAGGAAAATAATCCACCTCAAAATTCCCCCTAGATTAAAAAACATCTTCAAACCTCTCCTAAATATAATAAAAAGGATAAGAGAAATATAGGGCTAAACCAGTATTGAGAATGGGTCTTGCCCCATATGAAAGAAATTTTGCTTTACTATGTTTCTTTTATAAACTCAACCAAGTATCTGTGGTTAAGTGGTTCGTTTGTTGCATAATCAACAAGTTCGTCCCATCTTAAGAGGGCACCTTTTTTAAACACATTATTAGCAAAGAAATCACCCACTCCTTTAGTGATAAAACTGTTTCCTATGTTACTATTTATATACCCACCGAATTGTGAAGCAAGAATCTCTCCCAAAAGGTAGTTGTGGTAGTAAACAGGTGAAGAACCGAAATGTATTTTAGCTGCCCAATCTGGATAGGCTCTTCTTTCGTTAAGGTCAATATATTGAAGTTCATGCACTATGTCGTACCACAAATTGTTTAAGTCACCATCAGGGTTTCTATAAAGTTCTTTTTCAAAGAAAACAAAGGTTACCACCCAGCGTGTTGTAATTGCAAGTTGGTAACGTAATAGTTTAAGTAATCGATTTGATATCTCTGAAAGTGTTTTGCTATCAAGTTTTAAAATTTTTTCGTAAAATTCTGGATGGCGAGCAAGTCTTCCAAAAAACATTGCAACTGCTTCTGTTGTGAAGATATGCGATGGAGTTCTTAAAATAAATGGGAGATCTTTGTCAATATACTTATCGTAAACTGCATGCCCATACTCATGGAGTGTTGTTTCAAGCCACTTAACATTGGGCCTTATATTTTCAAGCACTCTTACATCGTTTTCTCTATCAATAGAAATTGTAAATGCATGTGGATTTTTGTTTGGCCTCTCGTAAAGGTCGGATCTATCAATAATATCTTGGATTTCCAAACCAATATCCTGATATAACTCTTTTACAAGGGAAACTATATCGCCTCCTTCTAAAAGTTTATCATAGTCGTAATCATTAATATCGGGAACTTCCTGGAAGAACAAGTCAGAATAATGCCAAGGTTTTACTTCATCTTTCTCTATGTTAAACTTCTTACTTATTGTAGAATCGATATCATCCTTTATAACTGTAAAAATATCATCTGTATCTTGTTTTATCTCAAAGAAAAGAGAGTGGACTTTATCTGATGACAACTCTTGAAGTTCCATCATCATATCGTAGTAATTCGAAAAGCCAAGAGTATTTGCATTCTCGTTTCTAATTTTAATGAGTTCAATAAGTTTGGGTGCAATAACTTCGCCTATACTTTTTGATGCTAAATACGCCTTTTTACGCTCTTCGGAGTTTTTACTCTTCTTTAAGATATCTAAAATATCGTTTTGAGAAACTTCTTTCCCATCAATAGTAGGTCTATAGTTTGCATAAATGCTCTCAATTTCAACTTCTCTTTTTACAACTTCTTCAATTACTTCTTTTGGAAGTTGATTTGGAAGCATCTCATTAAAGAGCAATTTAAACTGTCTTTTTTCAACATTAGATAAGTTGTCGCTATTATTTTCTACTATACTTTTTACTTCTTCAAAAAGGTCCCTTCTTGAGAGATACGTTTTGAACTCAACTTCGGCTTTTTCAAGTGCTTCTGCATAGTCTTTTTTACCTGTTGTAGCAAGATTAAAGTATGCCAAGGCTGAATTTTTATACAACTCTTTAAGGTCATCATTTACCTTTTTTAGAAATTCGCTAACTTCCATAAAGTTCACCACCTTTCCCTTTAAAAGTTTAACATAAAACTGCAAACAAAACAAATGTTGAGGAAAAACCCTTTAAAACTTAACCACCCCAAAAACAACATAAAAAAAGAGGAGATTCTTCGTCTTCAAAAAGACGCCTCCATTTGACTTTGTCAAGGGAAAGAGTGAAGAAGGACACCAAGAGGCTTTGCACTTGCTTATGCAAGGATAATATTGCAGAAGGACCATTGAAGGAAAGAAGAATAAAAAAGGACAAAAGCAGGAGTCTTCGCCGCTCACTACGTTTGCTCCTAAGAATTACAACATATGATAAACTGCGAGATTCTTCCTCGGCAAAAGTCGCCTCGTCAGAATGACGACGACGGATGAGATTCTTCGGGCTTACGCCCTCAGAATGACCAAGAGAGGACAGAAGGACAAAAAGGGGCAAACGGAGGAGATTCTTCACTTCGATCAGAATGACACCAAAGGATGGACGGCGAGATTCTTCGGTTGCTTCGCTTCCTCAGAATGACCCTCCCACCGTGTCATCCTGAGCACGTTCGCTTCGCTCAGTGTAAACTTAAGCGAAGGATCTTGAAATTGAGGGGGTAAAAGACACCCCCTCAAGGCTCCCCAAAAAAGCATAAACGGATGAAATTCTTCGGGCTTATGCCCTCAGAATGACGAAGGGGGTGACGCCTTGTCAGAATGACGGTAGGGGGCTTCGCACTTGCTTACGCAAGGAAAAGAGTGCAGAATGACGTCACTATGTCATCCGGAGTGAAACGAAGGATCTTGTCTTTCAAAGGATGAGATTCCTCGCTAACGCTCGGAATGACGAAGTGGGGCTTCGCCTCGTGAGAATAACTAAGTGGGCTAACGCTTCGAAATAACTATGGGGGAAGAATCCTCCCCCCTAAGAAAGTAGTTTTTTAGAAATTTCGTTTTGTTTTGCAATATACTTTTCTTCATCTATATTAACAAAATGCCCATCTTCAATTACAACAACTCCGTTAATCATTGAAAAATCAACCTGTTTTGCATCGCAAAAAACTAAACAGGCAACAGGATCAGATAAACCACCTGCAAACTCAAGTCTATCTTCTAATTTAAACCCTATCAAATCTGCTGCCTTACCCACCGTAATAGAGCCAATTTCATTATCCAACCTAAGCACTTTTGCTCCACCTATCGCTGCAATACTCAATGCCTCTCTTGCAGATAGAGCGTTTTCTCCATATGCAACCCTTTGAAGAAGCATAGCATTTCTTATCTCTAAAAGAAAATTTCCCGTATCGTTTGAAGAACTTCCATCTACAGCAAGGCCAATACGCATATTTGTGTCCTTCATCTTATAGAGAGGCGCAATGCCAGAGCCAAGGCGCATATTAGAAGTAGGGCAATGTGCCATACCAACATTATTATCTGACAACTTTTTAATATCTTCATCGGTTAGATGAACAAGATGGGCAAACCAAACATTTTTGCTTAACCAGCCAAGCTCTTCCATGTAATCAACAGGCCTTTTACCAAATTTTTCAAGGCAGTAAATATCTTCATCCCTAGTTTCGGCAAGATGGGTATGGAGAAGTAAATTATGTCTATTTGCAAATTCTCTTGTTTGTATCATTAGCTCTTTAGTTACGGAGAAAGGAGAACACGGTGCAAGAGCAACTCTTATCATAGAAAAGGGTTTTGGATCGTGGTAGAGATTTACAACTCTTTCGTAATCTTTGAGAATTTCCTCATCCGTCTGCACAACAGAATCTGGGGGTAAACCACCATCTTTTTTTGAAAGAGACATACTCCCTCGTGTCCCGTAGAATCTTACTCCTGTAAGTTTTGCCCCTTCTACTTCACTATCAAAAAGGTAAGGATGCCCTTTTGGAAACAGGTACAAATGATCTGTTGTTGTTGTAACACCAGATTTCATCATCTCCATTGTTGCAACAATTGTAGAGATATACACAGCTTCTTCATCAATATTTTTCCACTTCTCATAGAGAAACACAAGCCAATCGAAGAGTTTTGCGTTTTGCACCTGAGGAACTGCCCTAAAAAGAGATTGGTAAAAGTGGTGATGTGTATTTACAAAACCAGGAAGTATGAGCATCCCTTTTGCATCAATTACAACATCAAAACCACTGCTTTCTACCTCTCCTGAACCAATTTCTTTGATAATGTTATCCTCAATTTTTATATATGCATTTCTAATCTCTCTACCATGGTCGAATGTTGCAAGAGTATGTATATTTTTAATCAAAGTTTTCTTCATCTTCTGCCTCCTTCGTCTCAAAGTAAACTAAACTTGGAGTCGCAGGAATTGAGAGAATCCTAGCACCAGTTGCATCATAAATAGCATTTGTAATTGCGGGGGCAGTCGCTACCATAACAGTCTCTGCAATCCCTTTTGCCATAAAAGGTCCTGTGTCCTCGGGATTGACAACAGGAATAGTTTCAATTCTTTTTGGTGCATCTTTTATTGAAGGGATGATGTAGGTTGATAAATTTGGATTTTTCACAATGCCATTTTCAATAGCTAAATGTTCCATTAAACCATAACCCATTCCCATGACAAAGCCACCTTCTACTTGTGCTTCAAACCCCTGTCTATTTACAATAACACCCCCATCAACTGCTTCTGCTCCCTCTAAAACAGAAACTTCTCCGGTAAGAGTATTTACTTCAACGTAAGCGGCATGAGCAGAAAAAGCAAAGATGTGATGTGGCAAACCAAAGGCATTTTCAATTTTTATCTCCGCTGTTGGCACAAGGAAATATCCTTCTTCTTCTGGCAGTTTACCTTCTTCTTTAAAGTATTTTGCTAATTCTTCATAGGTGATTTTATTACCTGAAACTTTATTGTAAACATAGCCAAAACCAAATTCAATGTTATCTTCATCGGTTTTAAAGATTTGAGAAACTTTCTCTTTAAGTGTCTTTTTCATTTTTTCTGAAGCAATAAAAGCTGCTTTTCCTCCTGTATAGACACCACGAGAAGCACTTGTAGGGCCTGAGTCTGCCGTAAGAAAAGAATCACCAAGCACAACTTTTACCTTTTCAATTGGGATGTTCATTGCCTCGGCAACTATCTGCGCATAGGATGTGCCAATTCCCTGTCCGTAATCCACAGTCCCAACTCTTACACTAAAACTGCCATCCTCGTTCATGCTTAAAATTGCTCCACCGTAATCAGGTATCCCTACACCAAGGCCAGTCCCTTGGTATGTAAGAGCAACCCCAACACCTCGCTTAAGCCATGGTTTTGTATTAATCTTCCTTAACTCTTCTCTATTTTTCCATATGTTCGATTCTTTGATGCCATCTAATACAAGTTCGGTGCCAACACTTGTTGATAAAACATTCCCAATAGAGGTTTTATCACCTTTACGAAGGGCATTTTTCTTTCTTAGCTCAATTGGGTCAATATTGAGCTTACGTGATGCAATATCCATAATAGTTTCAATTGCAAAGGCAGTTTGAGGTGCACCAAAACCTCTAAAGGCACCAGCAACTCCGTTATTTGTAAAGACTGCATAGCCATCAACATGCACATTATCTACTCTGTAAGGTCCACAGGCATGCTCAACCGCAAGGTTAAGGACAGGACCTCCCAAAGAGGAGTAGGCACCTTTATCTTGCACAAGGTAAGCATCAACACCAAGAAGAGTTCCATCGTTTTTAAAGGCAACCTTGTAGTGCATTTTAAAAGGATGCCTTTTCCAGTAGGCAATCATTGATTCTTCTCTCGTAAGAGTAATTTTTACAGGGCTTTTTGCTTTTATTGCAAGAAGAGCAAGTATTGGCTGAATTGAGAGTTCATCTTTTCTTCCAAAGGCACCACCCACAGGATAAGAAACAACTCTTATCTTCTTTGGGTTCCAATTCAAACAGCGGGCAAGTTGAAGTTGATCTCTCTGTGGATATTGAGAGCCAACATATACATTTAAATTCCCTTCTTCATCAACAAAGGCAACTCCTCCTTCTGTTTCAAGGGGTGTGTGGTCTTGCCTTCCTGTAAAGAATGTTTCTTCTATTATTAAGTCAGCCTCTTTGAACGCTTTTTCGACATCTCCCCTTGTAATCTCTGTATGAAGATGTATATTTCCTTCCTCGTGGATTTTTGGAGCATCCTCTTTCATTGCCTCCTCTGGGTCGCAAACATTAGGAAGGGGTTCGTAATCAACCTCAATAAGAGATAGTGCCTTTTCTGCAATTGCTTCGGTTTTTGCTGCAACTGCTGCAACTGCATCTCCAATGTAGCGCACCTTATCTTTACAAAGAACTGGCATATCGGGCACAACAATACCAAAACCGTTTAACCCGGGAACATCCTTATGTGTAATTACGGTAACAACACCAGGAAGAGATTCTGCCTTACTTGTGTCTATCCTAAGAATTTTTGCGTGGGGGTATTTTGCTCTGAGGATCTTTCCAAAAAGCATATTTGGGAAAGATAAGTCAGACATGTATTTTATCTTGCCAGTTGCCTTTTCAAGTGCATCAATACGTGAAACTGAGCGCCCAATGTATTTTGCCTCTTCCATTACAACCTCCTAAATCCATTTAAAAACAAATCTGCAAGTCCTTCGTAAATGATGTTTATGGATACATCTCTTCTATACTCAAGAGAGCCTCTTACATCACTAATGGGTGAAACTTCCCTAAAGACAAGTCTTGAAATGTACATAATTTTATCCAATGAATCAATTTCTTCATTTTCTAAGGCATTCTCAACAATTTTTGCTCTCACAACTGTAGGGGCAACAGCACCTAAAGAAACAAAAGCCTTTGAGAACCTGTTAGGTTTACTATCCTTTTTTAGCCTTACTGCTCCATTTACAACAGAAATTGCAGTTCCTTTTCTCTGCCCTACTTTTCTAAAGAAACCAATTTCTTCATCTTGCATTTTTGTTATTTCAATACCAACTAAAATTTCATTTTCCTTTAGAGAAGTTTTTCCAGGGCCTAAGAAAAAGTCTTCTATGGGTATTTTTCGTTCTTCCTCTATATTTTTAGTAAACACAACACCATTAAGAACAAATAAAGCAGGTATTGAATCACCTGCAGGTGATGCATTTGCAACATTACCACCAAGTGTTGCAATATTCCTTATTTGAGGAGAACCAATTGATTTTATCGCATCATATAGAATGGGGACTGAAGTTTTAATTGAAGGATGCTCAAGGATTTCTGTATGAGTTGTTATTGCTCCTATGTAGATTTTTTCTCCTCTATCCTCTATACCTTTTAGCGCACCAATACGGGAAATATCAAGTAGTTTATCTTCTTTAACCTGGTCCTGCTTTAGACGGACAACAAGGTCTGTGCCACCTGCAATAACTCTCATTGAGCCCTTATTTTCATTTAAAATTTGTAGAGCTTCTTCAAGCGTCTTAGGAAAAAAGTAATCAATCTCTTTCATGTGCACTCCTCTCCGTCAAAATGTCGTTAATTTTACCTTTTTTTACTGCAATAATCTCTGCAATTATTGCAATTGCTATCTCAAAAGGAGTCTCACTATTTATAGCAATACCAACGGGTGCATGTATTAAATCAAGGAATTCTTTTTTAACTCCTAACTCCTTTGCCTTTTCAAAACATTTGTTTCTTCTATTTAAACTTCCAATCATGCCAATGTAAGAGTAAGGTATTCCTTTGTCAAATAAGCCTTTAAGTATATAGGGGTCATTTTCTCCACCAGGAGTTACGATGATTACTTCTGCACCATCTTTAATAGGTAAGTCAGAAACTTTTTTATACACACCTTCACCCGAAAAGATATTTGCATCTTTAAAAAACTCTTTATCTGCAAATTCGCTTCTTTCATCAACTATAATGAATTCGTAGTCGTTTGAAATTTTTGCAATTTGATAAATCGCTCTACCTAAATGACCTGCTCCAAAAATCACCATCTGTTTTTTACTGCCCACATACTCAAAATACAACTCTGCCTCCCCGCCACAAACCATCCCTAAGGATAGTGGATCTCCTTCTTTTAAAACGTATCTTTTATAATAAGTTCCTTTTGTATTGAAAAGTCCTTTTGCAATATCAATTGCATCTTTTTCAAGGGTGCCACCACCAACTGTGCCAAAAATTGTGCCATCTTTAAGGACAACCATCTTAAAACCTTTTTTTGAAGCAGTGGATGATTCTGCATTTACAACTACAACAAATACAAAATCAACACCACTTTTTACAAGTTCAGCTATTTTTTCATAAACACTTATCATGAACTCCCCCTTAAATATTCCAAAATTTTTTCATAATCTTCTTTTGTATCCATATCAAGGGCAACTTCTATCCCATTTTCCAAGTATATAGTTTTATCTTTAAATTTATCAAAAACTTCTTTCAAAGTATTGGAAGACTTTTTTAAGATTTCATTTTTAACAAAATCTGGGAATACAACCGGATGACCACCTTTTTTGTTGTAGGAAGGTATCACTATATGTTCAAAATCAAATTTATCTATAATCCTATTGATAATGTTTTTTGTAATAAGTGGCTGATCAACCAATCCTAGTAAGACATTACTATACCTTGACTCTTCAACACCTTTCACAACCGAAGAAAACATACCTAACTCGTAATCTTTGTTATAAACAATACGGAGTTTTTCGGAAGTAAATAGGCTCTCAATAATACTTTCAAGTTTCTCTCCGTTATAGCCAACAACCAAAATAAATTCATCAATATTTGAAGACAAGTATTCACTTACCAATTTTTCAATAACTAATTTATCTTGAAGGGGAAGAAGGGCTTTCATCTCCCCCATGCGTTCTGATTTTCCAGCAGAAAGCAATACACCCGAAATTTTATTATCCATTTAGCTTTTCAGATGCCTTTTTGAGAGCATTAATGATCTTAATATAACCTGTGCATCGACACAAATTTCCAGATAGACCTTCTCTAATCTCTTCTTCGCTTGGATGTGGATTTTTACTCAGTAAATAGTAAGAAGATACTACAAAACCTGGCGTGCAAAAACCACACTGGACAGCACCTTCTTCAACAAATGCCTCTTGGATTGGATGTGGATGGTCAAAAGTGCCAATACCTTCAACTGTAAGAACTTCGCTTTCATCAACTTTTGGGGCAAGCACTAAACAAGAATTGACGCTTTTTCCATTAAAAATCACAGTACAGGCACCACACTCACCTTTTCCACAGCCTCTCTTTGTGCCTGTAAGACCAATTCTTTCCCTAATTATTTGAAGTAAGGTAAGGTTTGCAGGGACGGTAAGGTTATACTCTTCACCATTCAATGTAAAATGGATTTCAACCTCTTTCAAGTATTTTTACCTCCTCTCGACAAAATAGTATTCATTGCTATCCAAAACTTCTTTCATCTTTATTGCATCAACTGGGCAAACTTGCATGCACATTGCACAACCAGTGCACTTCTCTTCATTAACGTATGGTTTTCTTGTTTTAGAGTCAAAACTAATTGCCATATGGCCACCATCATTACAGGCCGCATAACAAAGCCCACAACCGATACATCTATCAAGGTCTATATCGGAACGAGTCTTCGGGTTAACGAGGTCTTCTTGGTTCTTAATATTTTTAAGTGCTTTTCCTACTATTTCAGAAGGACTCTTAAAGCCCATCTCTTTTAGATAGTGTTCAAAGCCACTCTTTAGATCCCTAATAGAACGGAATCCATAATGCATAGGGAGAGTACAGAATTGCACGTTAGATGCACCAACCGCCATAAATTCAACAGCATCTCTCCAATTGAATGCTCCTCCATTTCCAGAAATCACGATATCCACGTTTTTAGCAATTTCTGCAATTGTCCTAAGGGTAATAGGTTTAATAGCAGGCCCAGAAAGTCCTGAATACGCACCACTACCAAAAAGAGAAGGATAAGGTTCAAAAGTGTAAATATCTACTCCAAGAAGTGATGGTATTGTATTTGAGGCAGTGATGCCATCTGCCCCACCTCTTTTAACGGCTTTAGCAACCTCAACGATGTCTGTTACCTGAGGAGTAATTTTAATTAGAACAGGCGTAGTGTCAGCGGCCTCTTTTACCCAACGTGTTACCTTCTCTGTTGCTTCAATACTTTGAGCAAGCATCTTACCTGGCTCTTCTCCCATACTCCCCTGAGGACAACTAAAAGAGCATTCGATAAGGTCGGCTCCTGCTTTTTTCAACCTGTAAACAAGATTTTGCCAATCTTCCTTTGAAGCGCCCATAATGGAGGCTGCTATCATCTTATTTGGAAACTTTTTCTTTAGGTATTCAACTCTACTACTTACAACATCAATATGGTGGTGAGAAATAAGGTCAATATTACCAAGACCAACGACTTTTCTACTCATCGGTCCGAAAGAAGACATCATTGGGTTTTTAAGTTCTACAGGGTTTCCCTCAACAGAGGTAGTTTTGAGTATTACACCTGCCCACCCTTCTTCAAGACCATGTTCAGCCATTTCAAGTTCATCTGTTGGAGGCGCTGCAGAAAGCACAAACGGTGAATCAAGATGTATACCCAAGAAATCAATTGAAAGGTCTACCTTCTTAAACATTTTTTCCTCCTTGTAAGTATTGTAATATTGCAATTGCAGCTTTCTTCCCATCGGAAACGGATTCTACAATTGTGCTTGCACCTCTTACAATATCTCCGCCTGCAAAAACACCTTTTACTGAAGTTTCAAAATTTTCATTAACTTCGATCAAACCATTGTGAGTTTTCTTTATTTCAGGGAATATCTCTTGAGCTTTTTGTCCAATGGCAATTACAATGTCTGTGTATGGTATAAAGAAATCAGATCCCTCTACTTCTTCAAAAACTCTTCTACCACTTTCGTCAGGTGCTCCAAGACGTGCTCTTCTTACAACAAGCCCTTCAACAGAGTTTTCTCCTTTAATCTCCACAGGAATTGCAAGGAATTGGAAACCAACACCTAATTCAAGAGCTTCGTCGATCTCGTCTTTAAAGGCTTTGAGTTCTTTTAATCCTCTTCGGTAAACAACTTCAACGTCTCTTGAGGGGTCTTCACGCTTTAGAGCAGCTGCAACTTCAACTGCAACGTTGCCTCCACCTATAACACCTACCCTTTTGCCAACATCAGTTCTTAAACTAGATTTTATAGTTTTAAGTAACTTTCTTGCCGTATGGACATTCTGCAAATTTACGCCTTTAATATCTAATTCAAGTTCTTCTGTAAGTCCTGTTGCAACAAAAATTGCATCAAATTCGCCCAAAAGGTCTTGAAGGTCTGAAATCTTTTTATCTTTTACTTCTGCTCCAAATAGAGTCAAAATTTGTTTTGCTTCTTCCCTAACAATATTGTAAGGTAATCGTTCTTTTGAAATCTCCTGTGCAGGAATTCCACCAAGTTCTTTCTTTTCAAAAATTACCGGTTTTACACCAAATCTTCTAAGTTCTCTTGCGCAAGCAAGCCCTGCAGGACCTCCTCCAATTATAGCAACTTTTTTACCGTTAAGAGGAGGTAGTTGAAGCTCAAGATCAGTAAGTTTTACGTTATCGGTTACAAATTTATGAAGTTCTCTTATTTTAATGGGATAGTCAATTGCCGACCTTGTGCAAACTGACTGACAGAATTGCTCCTCTGGACATACTTCACCACAGACTCCAATTGAAGGATTGGCAAGGGTTATGAGTTCCATTGAACCTTTAAGGTTACCAGTTCTTATAGACTGTATGAATTCAGGTATAGGCACATGAGCAGGACACGCCTTCTCACATGGTGCATCATAACAGTATAGACATCTTTCTGCCTCTATAAGCGCTTGTGTTAAATCAAGATTTCTACCCACATAAACCTCCTTTAAAATTTTATTTTGTTTTATATATTATAAATACATTTTGTAAAATTCTAAAGGTCGATTTGATATAAAAAAAGAAATTACACAGAACGAAACTTAAGGAATCACCTCTCAAGACTCCCACAAAAGTAATAAAAAAAATAAAACAGAAAAGATTCTTCATCTTCTTATGCTTTACTTGACTTCGTAAAGAAGAAGAGTGCATAATGACTACAAGGTGTCATTCTGACGAGCAAACGTAGTGAGTGAGGAAGAA